>JAGBYN010000010.1 GCA_017628775.1 Bacteroidaceae bacterium
ATTTATTGATTGATACACACTGCGGAGCCAAAATTCTCTAATTCTCTAATTCTAGACATTTATTGATGCACTGCGGAGCCAAATTATTCGCCAAGGCTCATCAAACCGTTATAATTTGGGTGACGCATTGACGAATTCAGGAGGCGTCGTTCAAACTTTTGTCGGCCCCTCGTCAATCAAACTCTATGGCATCTGTTGATCCTATCGCTAAGCTTTAACAGCGCACTGCGGGGGTAGGCGCTCGTGTGCACCTACCCCCGCAGTGAAGCTAATTATTTTTTATAGCATTTAGAATTCGTCGTTAGCATAGAGGAATGGGAATATCACGTTATCCCATTCAAGGATTTCTTCGGGCTTAAAGAAACGCTTCAATTCAACAGCAGCAGTTTCAGGACCATCGCTGGCATGTACAATATTTTCCTGGAAGCTCACGCAATATGAACCACGAATCGTGCCAGGCGCTGCATTACGTCCGTTTGTTGGACCAGCCAATGCACGCACAGCAGCAATTGCATCAACGCCTTCCAAAGCCATAGCAACAACAGGAGCTGTCATCATGGCATCCTTAACACGTTGAAAGAATGGTTTTTCGCTCAAATGGGCATAATGTTCTGACAAGATTTCATCTGTGAGCCACATCATTTTCATACCACAGATTTTCAAACCTTTCTTTTCAAAGATTGAAATAATTTCGCCCATCAAACCACGTTGAACGGTGCAAGGCTTTAAAAGCACAAGAGTTTTCTCAATAGCCATAATATTTATTTTTTTAAGGTTATAATTGTTTCTCTTTATTTAATCTCCTTCAAAATTAAGATTTTATACCATAGCCACAAAATTTTTAACACGCAAAGCGTATATCAAGTTCATTTTACGTCCAATTTAGCTTTTCAATAAACAAGATTTAGTAAATTTGCCTTTGTAAGAACATGAGCGGCTGCACTGGCGCCTTAGAAAGGGACCACGCCTCCGTGAGCAGGAGCACTGCCGTGTTTTGCATTCATCGTTAAATCGTTCATCAAACATGGTTTACAATAAAGATAAAAACTTAAAGCTGTATTACTCCATAAGCGAGGTGGCTGAACACTTTGGGGTAGCTGAAACATTGCTACGCTTTTGGGAAAAGGAATTTCCACAACAGATTGCACCCAAGAAAGCAGGACGAAATATCAGACAATACACCAAAGAGGACATTGAGCAAATCCAACTGGTGTATAACCTGGTCAAAGTGAGAGGGCTTAAGATATCTGCAGCCCGAGAACTTCTGAAGAAAAATAAAGAAGGAGTAGAACAACGCATGGAAGCCCTTGAACTTTTAAAATCCATCAAACAACAACTATTAGACATTCGTCAGGAGCTGGACAGTTTGGAAGTATAATAACGTGAAAAGAGGTTAAGAGGAGCTTTCAGCTCGTTAAGAGGGACCTAAAGGTCCGTTAAGAGGTTATGAGAGTTGTAGGGGCCGATCCCCGTGTCGGCCCGTCGTCAATCAACTCACGAATCGTGCCAAGTCGTGTCGGCCCGTCATGGGTCAATGTACAAATCGTACCGATCTCTGTGTCGGCCCATCGTCCAACCAATTCCTAGATACCTATAGTATCTACCACTAAACTTCTACTGCTCCGCACGGCAAAGATGCCGAAGGTACCACCGTTCTGTAACCGCATGGTTGGCGCCAAGCGCCTATCCCCGGATATACGAACACCCTATCGATGCACCCCGAAGGACGTGCCCCAGTAGCTGCCCAAGGATACTTGGAATAAAAATCAAGCATTAAGGAGAGATTCCCTAAACACTTCTAAAAAATCAATACCACACAACAATGACAGGAAGAATACACTCAATAGAAAGTTTTGGTACGGTTGACGGACCAGGCATTCGATTCATTGCTTTTATGCAAGGTTGCCCCATGAGATGCATGTTTTGCCACAACCCCGACACATGGGATCCCAAACGCAAAGTGCAATATGAAATGACACCTGAAGAACTCCTTGAAGAGGTAAAAAAATACAAAAGTTTTATTCAAACAGGAGGCGTTACGTGCACAGGCGGTGAACCCTTGATGCAAGCTGAATTTGTGGAAGCATTTTTCAAATTGTGTCGTCAGGCTGGATTTCACACAGCGCTCGACACTGCAGGCGTTGTTTTCACGGATGCCGCACGCGCAGCAGTAAACGCAGCCGACCTCGTGATGCTGGATATAAAAACTGTTGACGACGAACTTCACCCCCGCCTCACAGGTGTTCAGCGTAAGAACAATGCTGCCTTCATGGACTACTTACAGGAGATAGGAAAACCGACATGGATACGCCACGTCATCGTGCCCGGAGTCAATGATGATGAAGCACATTTGCAAGCTGTGGCTGATTACGTCAAGCAGTTTAGCGTTGTTGAGCGCGTTGAACTCCTACCCTACCACGTTATGGGTACCTACAAATACGAAGAACTTGGCATTGCATATCCATTGAAAGATGTGCCTCCGCTTTCTGCTGAGCGCTTAAACGTGGCACGCAGTATTTTCAAAAACACTTTAGATTGCGAAGTCGTTTAATATACAATGAACAAGTAGAAGGGTGTGTCGAAATGCAAATTTCGGCACACCCTCTAAAGTTGTTAAACGGGTCAGCGGATTTACCCGGTTGGTAGAAGCCATGGCAATCAAGAATAAAGTGTTGCCAACCTATACATAAAGAAGCAGATGTCACCAACCCCTCTAAACTGTGTTCTTAAAGCCTTGATTTTGGCATTAAAGGATTCTGAAGATGCGTTTGTGAGTCTGTTCTGAAAGTAGTTGATGATGGTAGCGTTGTGATTCTCAAATGTTTCGATGACCTTGCTGAAATCATTATCTCCAATCGCCTCTACCTTATTGTACCATCTGGCAAGATTGAGTCGGGC
>JAGBYN010000096.1 GCA_017628775.1 Bacteroidaceae bacterium
ATGCTTGAGTTTATTGACGACGTGCCGACACAGATTAGTGCGATTCATGAGCGAATTGACGACGGGCCGACACTGATTAGTGCGATTCATGAGCGAATCGACGACGGGCCGACACGGGGATCGGCCCCTACATCTCTCATAACCTCTTAACGAGGCGTAGCCTCCTCTTAACGAGCCGAAGGCTCTTCTCTCATCTCTAAACTCTCAACTCTAAACTCTCATCTCTCTACTCAAAACGTCAACTTAATTAAAGCCCAATTGTCTTGACTGCGCACATCAACCAATTTTAGGCCAAGGGTTTGCGCATGAGCCACCAGTTTTTCAACGTCCTCAACGTAAAAGCCACTCATATAAATACACGCATCTGGCTTCATGCGCGCCACATAGGCATGCATATCATTGAGCAGAATATTGCGATTAATATTGGCGATAACCACATCAAAGGGCCCATAATTCACCAAAGAAGAAGCATCACCAAGTACTACATCAACACCATCGATTTGATTAAGTTGTAAATTCTCGGCTGAATTTTTCACGCACCATTCATCAACATCAACCGCCACACAATGGTTTGCACCCCTCATCTTTGCGAGAATCGCCAAAATACTGGTGCCGCAGCCCATATCAAGCACTTCCTTTCCAGTCATGTCATCGTCAAGGATTCTGCCCACCATCTGCGAGGTCGTGGCATGATGACCCGTACCGAAGGACATCTGGGGATTGATCTTTATGGCATATTCAGCCTCAGGCACATCTTTATGGAACGTGCTTGAAATAACACATCGACCATCAATCACAATGGGTTGAAAATAATTCTTTTCCCATTCTTCATTCCAGTCCTTATCCTCTGCTTCAACCTGCTCATAAGTAATACACACGCCAGGGATGGGGAAATTATCTACGACATCGGCCAAGGCGGCTTGATCGTAAAGACCTACCTGAATATAGGCTTTATACTGTCCAATTGCCGATTCTTCTTCAAAAATCGGTGCTTCAGGAAAATTATCAACACTGCCAATACGAGGTAAGTCAAGCGCTGCCGTGCGGATAAAGCTTTCAAAGCCAATTTCAGCTAATTCAGCACTCAAAACATCCTCAAACGCCTCATTCTGAGGTTGTAAGGTAAATGTAAATTCAAGATATTTCATAGATTATATACCGACAAGTTTTCTAAAAAACGACAAAAAGGGCAAACAAACATCGGAAGGATGATTCCTGAAGCTGTATTGTCTTTTAGATCATCTCATATTTAAACGTTTTTACGAATCCGCCACGCTTGGGGATACATATTATTGGCTCGAGTACCTAAATTATTCACAAAGCCGAGCGCAAGGTTTTGGTAGGTTAGGATCACCCACCCTTTAGGTGCATCAATCACAACAGCCTCGTGACGTAGATAGGCAATAGCCGTTTGCAAATCCACGTCTGCAACGGGAAACGCCTCTTCGCTGCGCGCCAACGACAATGCCAATCCATGCTGCGGCGCCATTTTCTTTCCTTTTGCTTCCGACAAAGGGATGCCTGCCACCAAGCACCGCACTTGTTTGAAGACCAAAGTCATATCTTCAACAAGTTTTTTCTTAACAGCGCTCCATTGATTTTCGCCTACAGGGAAAAGGGCATAATCATTGGGGGTGTCTAACCAATTCAAGGTCTTTTTGGCATCGGGCGACACGGATGGTTGTTTCTGCGATTTATCCTTCTTCATCTTCATGGAAGGTGCTTCTGATGTCTTCCTCAACAAACAAAGGAACAAACCCTCACCTCGCGACTTATGGGGATAAAAATGATACATACCATTATTTTGGAGAGAAGCGTTTTGAATGCCACCTTCCAGAGTTAGGGTTGACACTTGCCAATCCGGATTCACCGACAAGGGAACGACCTCTGCCCCTAAACGGCTACAGATATCTGCTATCATTAGCTCATTTTCTGCTGCATTGAAGGTGCATGTACTATAAACGAGATAACCACCTTGCTTCAAGCAATCCCACACATCACAGATTATACGCCATTGCCGGTCAGCACAATCTACCACGTTCTGTAAGGACCATTCACTCACAGCAGTATCATCCTTGCGAAACATCCCTTCACCCGAGCAAGGCACATCGGTTGCAATCACATCAAAAAAACCATGAAGTCCGCTAAATTCCTGTGGGAAGGCAAGAGTCACCATAACATCGGGATGGCCCCACTTTTGCATATTTTCAGCTAAGACATCCGCCCTTTGGCGCATGGGCTCATTGGCAACGAGCAAAGCTCCATCGGGCAACAAACTGCGCCACAGCGTACTTTTACCACCAGGTGCAGCACAAAGATCAAGCACACGCTCAGGCACCCGATCCTCTGCAATCTTCAAATACGCCTGTTCTATAAACATTGAAGCAGCCTCCTGCACATAATACCCGCCTGCATGAAACAATGGATCGAGCACAAAGGAAGGGCGTTCACTGAGATACATGCCCGTGGCGCACCAACCCACAGGTTCGCTCTCTAATTTAGGGAACAAAGCGAGTGATTCAGTTGCTAATTTCCGACGATTATAACGCACTGAAGTTGTGGCAACGGATTCTGTCAATGCCGACACTAACGCTGCGCACTCTTCCTGGCCAATAAGTTTTTCCATTTGTTGAATAAAGTCGGATGGGATTTGCTTCATATAGCCGTTTTAATGGTTTATCGTGATTTTGTTTCTACAAAAGTACAACAAAGAAATGAATCATGCCATGAAAACAATAATCTGCTTCACTTTTTTATCTTTATTTTTTATATGTGATTTCTATATCCACTGCTTTTTTGCCGCTTTTCTCTTGGCTCATCAGTCACATAGCCCGCTATGCTCCTTCTTCACAAAAAGAAAATCAATCAAAAAATCAGCAGAAAAAATAAAGCACCTTATTCCTTTCACGGCATACAAGTAGAGATTACAAAAAGAAAATAGCGATTGCTAACAAAGGATATCATAAAAACTTCCTACATTTGCATTTGATTTCAAACAAAAAAACAAACACATAACATAATATGAAGCAATACCTTGACCTTTTGCAACGTATCCTTGACGAAGGTACCGTAAAAACCGACCGCACGGGAACAGGAACGAAATCGGTGTTTGGCCATCAAATGCGTTTCAATCTGGCAGATGGTTTCCCCTTAATCACAACCAAGAAATGCCATTTAAAATCAATCATCCACGAACTGCTGTGGTTCTTGAAGGGGGACACCAATGTGAAATACCTTCAGGAAAACGGGGTTCGCATTTGGAATGAATGGGCTGACGAGAATGGTGATTTAGGGCATGTATATGGTTACCAATGGCGTTCATGGCCCGACTACAAAGGTGGACACATCGACCAAATCAAACAGGTGATTGACCAGATCAAAAACACGCCAGACTCCCGACGCATCATTGTCTCAGCATGGAACGTGGCTGAAATCGATGAGATGGCGCTTCCTCCCTGTCACTTACTATTTCAGTTCTACGTAGCTGATGGAAAACTATCGCTCCAGCTTTATCAGCGCTCTGCCGACTCGTTCCTCGGTGTGCCCTTTAACATCGCATCCTATGCTCTACTCCTCATGATGGTAGCACAAGTATGTGGCCTACAACCAGGTGAATTCATCCACACTACAGGCGACACACATCTTTACCTGAACCACATCGAACAGGCTGAGCTACAACTCACGCGCACGCCCTACAAACTCCCAACCATGCACTTGAACCCCGAAATCAAAGATATTTTTGATTTCAAATATGAGGACTTCACTTTAGAAAACTACGAAGCCCATCCTCACATCAAAGCCGTCGTTTCGGTTTAACGAGAGTTGAGAGTTTAGAGATGAAAGTTTAGAGATGAGAGATGAGAGTTTAGAGATGAGAGATGAGAGAAGAGGCTTCGCCTCGTTAAGAGGGACCTAAAGGTCCGTTAAGAGGTTAAGAGAGATGTAGGGGCCGATCCCCGTGTCGGCCCGTCGTCAATCAACTCACGAATCGTGCCAAGCCGTGTCGGCCCGTCGTCAATTCACTCATGAATCGCGCTAATTTGTGTCGGCCCGTTTCAATCAACGTACTAACGAGGGCTTAGAGTTTAGAGATGAGAGTTGAGAGAAAACACCAGCATTATCCGTGAGACGTCCCACTGGGGCGTCTCCCCAACAGTATAGTGACACTCCAGCCGTCTTTCAAGCCGAACGGCAGTTGTATTCGGTACACTATTCTCAACTTTTTCAAAGATTCTTCCTCTACTGTGGATATTTAACCGTACCTTTGTTCATTGATATTAAGGTTATTTTGTTGTCGCAACCTTACAAATCTATTGATTCAAATGAACAAACGATTATTCCTTTGCGTTATGGCTTGCTGGGCTGCCGTAACTCATATTTGGGCCGCTTTTTCTTGGCAAAGCAACACTGCATTTGCTGAGGAGCGTACCGATGTGTTCCTGTATTTAAAGTCGGGTCAGCTTCTTGTGGCTCCAGCCGATCTTGTTAATCTTGATCAGAATGCTGAAGTTATTCTTCAATTGGTTACTGAAGATGAACAAGAACTGCTTGTCACTTGGGCAGACGTGGATTCAGTTGGTGCCACGCCCCCTGCGAACATGCCAACGTTCACGTCGTTTAAGTTCAACAATAAATACAACGACCAGATTTTTGTTGATGTAGAAGCCACCGTATCGCCCGATATGGTGACAGCTACTGTTGGCGCTATCGGTAAATGGTTAACGCCTTCTTTTAAGTTGAGCGATGACCAGGCAAAAGCTTGGGTAGATACAGTACGTCAATACAGCAAGCAATCGCGCCTTCCTTTTGATGGCGATGTGACTTATGTTTTGGGTTACGACCAATGGAAAAGGATTAAATACCGCAAGGTGTCGGACGAGGTGTGGAGCGAGCCCGTGTATGAACGCGTCACAGAAGAGATTACGCTTACCGCAGATCAGTTCGCCACAAACGCCCCTTCTAACTACGATGAAGGTCTGGATAAGATGTTGGACGGCGATCCTTATACGTTCTTCCATTCCACATGGGGTAGTGGCGCTTATGAGAAATTGCCATCGGATAGTTGTCCGTATATTGAAGTCACCTTGGAAGAGGCCATTCAGCACTTCTCGTGGGGATATTCCGGTCGCTACGATCAAGATCGTATTCCTACAAGTTTCTTGTTGCAAGTCAGTCATGATGGTGTGACGTGGGTGGATGTCAAGACCTATACTAGCGAAGATGGCATTCCTCAATCAGGCAGAGGTCAAAGGTATGAGTCGCCCACGGTGAACCTCAATGAACCCTATCAAAACCTTCGCCTCACCATGTTGACGGCAACCTACAAGAATTACCTTTGTTTGTCAGAGTTTTGGATGGCGAAGGTGATTTCCGAAACCACAACGGCCCCTGAATTGATTGCTCCGGCTCAATATGCTTACACCCTCATGCCTTACGGCCGTGAGGTGTGTGCTCAGGTGACGTGGCTCACCGATACAGCTGAAGTACCTAAGGTTTATATTAATACCGACGCGGGTATCCTGCCTTTCGATAAAGAAACCTATTTGAAGGCCTACATCCGCATTGATGGGGCAGGTGTTTTCCCGAACTTTGAGGATAGTGTCAATATCCGAGGACGTGGCAACTCCAGTTGGGCGGGGCAATATGGAAAAAGTCCTTATCGCCTGAAGTTTGAGTCGTCTAAAAAGCCCTTTGGCTTAACCAAGGGTAAGAGCTGGGTGCTTTTGGCCAACAGACAAACGGGATCGATGCTCTCAAATGCGACAGCCATGAAGATTGCCTCTATGGTACAGACGGCAGGGGCGAACCGCATCATCCCGATAGAACTATACATCAACGATGAATACCGAGGCAGTTATAACTTCACCCAGCAGGTGGGGTTCAGCAACAACAGTATTGATCTTGACGATGAATCCAATGCCGTATTGCTGGAGTTGGATAGTTATTATGATGAGGATTTCCGATTTAGAACCGACAGTTATGATTTGCCAGTAAATGTTAAGGACCCCGATTTGCTGGAAGACTATGCCGACCCCTATACGCAGTTCCAGGTTATTCAGGATGACTTCAACCGTTTCTGTGAAACGCTCTATAGCGGTAGTGAGGATTATGCCAACCTCGTTGATGTCGGTATGTTGGCTAAATTCTTGCTCGTTAATGAGTTGGTTATGAACCTTGAATTAGGGCATCCCAAGAGTACGTTCTTGTATAAAGAGGACTTAACGGCTCTGCACAGCCGATATATATTTGGTCCGGTATGGGACTTCGACTGGGCTTTTGGTTATGAAACCACTCGTAATTATTGCACCAACGACCCGACGACTGACTATTTCAGTAATTTAGTGCGTGGAGATGGTTATTACTTCTTCAATGACCTGCGCTACAACAGCGAGGCGGTTAGGCGTGCTTATTATCAAGAATGGACCAACTTTATGCAGAAGCATTGCGAGGAACTGCTGGATTATGTTGAAACCTATTACCAATATGCCAAACTCTCGTTTGAAAATAATTATCTGAAGTGGGGCGATGGTTATGACTATGAAACCGTTAAGAATAATACGGTGAACTGGCTTCGTGAGCGTGCTCAGTACATTTATGACAATTTAGAGGCATACGATCTTGATGAGCCCTTGGCCATCAGCAGTGGTGATGCCAACTTAGATGGTTACATCACCGTAGCCGACGTGGTGTCAATCCTCAATAATCTGCTTAATCTCCCTAACGAAACCTTTGAATTTGCACAGGCTGACCTTGACAATAGCGGTGAAATCACCATCAACGATGTGGTGCACGCCATTGCCTTGGTTTTGAACCAACCCGAAACGGCAACGTCGGTATTGACCCGTCCTTTGGCTGATGCGACTTTAAAGATGTCAACGTTCAATGCTCAGTTGGGCGAGGCCTCACACTGTCCCATGACCTTGAAGGTGGAAAGCGACGATTTTGTGGCGATGCAGTTTGAGTTGACCTTGCCTCAGGATGTCAGTCTTGAAGACGTTACGTTGGGCGAAGCCTTTAAGAATCATCAAGTGGTGTTCAATAAGGTGAACGATGGTGTTTATCGTGTTGCCCTCTTCTCTGAAAATGGAGCAACAATCCCAGCAGGAACGCATCAACTGGAAATGGCGCTACAAACCAACCAAATGTTGCACGAGGCCAATCGCGTGATAAGCAGTTCTGCGGCATTACTCACCACAAATGTGGGCGAGGATAAGCGTATGGCATCGCAATCTGCGAAATTCAACATCATGACCACAGGTATTCATGATGTGCAACAAGTTACAGCCATTCTCGGTGGTGATGTGTTGACGGTTGAAACCCTTGTGGCACGCACCCTTTATATCTACACCCTCGATGGTCGTTGTGTGAAGCAACTCAATATTCAACCAGGTAAGCACACCATCAACCTGCCCGAAGGCATTTACATCGTAGATGGCCAAAAGGTGATTGTTGCGTCTAAGGGTTAGAGTTGAGAGAGGAGAGTTGAGAGTTGAGAGTTTAGAGTTGAGAGATGAGAGATGAGAGGTAGGGGCTGATCCCCGTGTCAGCCCGTGGTGGATTCACGCACCAATCGCGTTAATCTGTGTCTTCTATAGAATCTATAGCATCTATAGCCCCTATAGCTTCTATAAATCTAGAATATCTAGATCCTCTAGAGCATATAGTTTCTCTATTTTCTCTCCCTCCGGTGAGATGCCCCCATAACAAACCAAAAGTTTCTTTTTATGATGAGAACTTTGATCAACAAAAAAATATTAACCTTAATTGGTCTCTTGTTTAATGTGTTCATAACGACATCGTTATGGGCCGAAGACCACGTAGGTGTAGTCGTTGGTACTACATCCAATGCCAATGAGTGGAAAATAGATGTTTCTTTGGAAAATCTGGAATCATCCAACTACACCGCATTTCAAATGGATTTGGTGTTGCCCGATGGTGTTCGTGTTCAGGAAAATACCATTGAAGCATCATCCCGTTTGGCCCATCACACCCTCACCACAAAGTTGCAGGATGATGGCACGTTACGCCTTGCGGCTTATTCGCTCAACAACACTGCGATAACTGGCAATACCAGTTCTTTGGTGTCGTTACTTGTGACGCTCGACAACGCTACACAGAGCGGTACGTTCCTGGCGCGCCTAACGAATGTGCGCTTCTCTAAGCGTAATGGCGTTGAAACCACATTTCCCGATGCTTCGTGCGAATGGAACTACACGTATATTCCTACCTATACCCTCACTTATATGGTGGATGACGAAGTTTACGATTCGCAAACGTGGTATGCCGGCGAGACCATAGCGCCAATTGCTGCACCTGAGAAGGAGGGGCATACCTTTGTGGAGTGGGATAATCTCCCAGCAACGATGCCCGAACAGGATGTAGTGGCGAAAGCCCGCTACAAGGTTAATAAGTACCTGCTCACGTTCATGATTAATGATGAAACAATCGTTTCGGATTCCGTTGAGTATGGCGCGGCGATTACGGTGCCCGATGCTGCGGTGAAGGAGGGACACATCTTCAGTGGTTGGCAGAACGTGCCAGAAACGATGCCTGCTCAGGATGTTGTGGTGACTGGCTCATATATTTTAAATAAGTACTTGCTCACCTTTAAGATTGGTGATGAAATTCTCCGTGCTGACTCTGTGCTTTATGGAGCAACGGTTACGGCACCCGATGCAGCGGTGAAGGAAGGTCACACTTTCTCGGGTTGGCATAATGTACCTGAAACGATGCCAGCCCAGGATGTGGTTGTCACTGGCGATTATCTCGTGAATAAATACCTGCTGACCTTTAAAATCGGCGATGAAATCATTAGTTCCGACTCTGTGTTTTATGGAACAACGATTGTAGCACCCGATGCGCCCGTCAAGGAAGGACTTAAATTCAGTGGTTGGTACAATCTTCCCACCACGATGCCAGCCCATGATGTAACCATCACGGGTAGTTATGCCGATAGGTTCTATCTGCTT
Organism: Bacteroidaceae bacterium; assembly: GCA_017628775.1. Next base: position 8,970 of record JAGBYN010000096.1, read on the forward strand.
ACCTTCAAGATCGGTGATGAGGTTCTTGCATCCGATTCTGTGGCCTATGGTGCTGAGATTATTGCACCTGTGGCACCAGGTTTGGAAGGACATACTTTTAACGGTTGGCAGAATGTACCCGCTACGATGCCTGCCCATGATTTGGTGATTACGGGCGCATACCATGTGAATAGGTACTTGCTGACGTTTAAGATTGGCGATGAAGTCTTCAGCAGCGATTCCGTGTCTTATGGCGCAACAATCATTGTGCCCGAAGTGTCAGCAAAGGAAGGCCACACCTTCAGCGGTTGGCAGAACGTACCAGAAACGATGCCCGCTCAAGATGTTGTGGTGACTGGTGCGTACAGCGTGAATAAGTATTTAATTACGTTTAAGATTGGTGATGAAGTCATCAGCAGCGATTCCGTGTCTTATGGTGCGTCAATCACCGTGCCTGAGGTGACGGCTAAGGAAGGCCACACCTTTAGCGGTTGGCAAAACGTGCCCGCTACGATGCCTGCTCAGGATGTTGTGGTGACTGGTGCGTACAGCGTGAACAAGTATTTGATTACGTTCGTGATTGGCGATGAAGTCATCAGCAGCGACTCACTGACTTACGGTGCAACAATCACAGCACCCGAAGCAGCGGTTAAGGAAGGACACACCTTTAGCGGTTGGCAGGATGTGCCTGCCACAATGCCCGCTCAGGATGTGGTCGTTACGGGTGCGTACAGCGTTAATAAGTATTTGATTACCTTCAAGATTGGCGATAGGGTTGTGGTTTCAGACTCTTTAAGCTATGGTTCTGAAATTGTACCGCCTACAGCTCCAGAAAGACTTGGAAGTACGTTCAATGGATGGACTAATTTACCCCAGACGATGCCCGATCATGACGTCATGGTCACAGGCAGTTATAGCGTCAACAAGTATTTGGTGACCTTTATGATTGGTGATGAAATTGTCGCCACTGATTCTGTGCTTTATGGGGTTGCTTTGATGTTGCCCGAAGTGCCAGAAAAGGAAGGACACACGTTCAATGGTTGGGAAAACGTACCGTCATCAATGCCTGCTCAGGATATCATCATTACGGGTCGTTATAGCGTCAATAAATACTTGCTTACGTTCGTGATTGGCGACGAAGTCATCAGCAGCGATTCTTTGGTTTATGGTGCAACGGTTGAGGCTCCCGAAGTGTCAACTAAGGAAGGTTATACGTTTAGCGGTTGGCAAAACGTGCCCGCTACGATGCCAGCCCAGGATGTTGTGGTGACAGGTGCGTACAGCGTGAATAAATATTTGATTACGTTCGTGATTGGCGACGACGTCATCAGCAGTGATTCCTTGGCTTATGGTGCGTCAATCATTGTTCCCGAAGCAAAGGATAAGGAAGGTTACACCTTCGGCGGTTGGCAAAACGTACCTGCCACGATGCCAGCCCAGGATGTAGTGGTGACTGGTGCGTACAGCGTGAATAAATACTTGCTGACGTTTAAGATTGGCGACGAAGTCATTAGCAGCGATTCCTTGGCTTATGGTGCGTCAATCATTGCTCCCGAAGCAAAGGATAAGGAAGGTTATACGTTTAGCGGTTGGCAAA
>JAGBYN010000097.1 GCA_017628775.1 Bacteroidaceae bacterium
AGTACGATTGGTAGTTCTCGCACCTCCATGCTCGCTTCATGTTCGCTCCATGCTCGCTTCTGTCTGCTTCATGTTCGCTTCGTTGCGACACTGTCGCAACGCTCCTTTCATCCCCTTACAACCTCAAAACCTTACAACCTCAAGACCTACGTAGTTGCGCCAATGCGCAACTACAATAACTAACTATGGCAACAGCAAAACAAACGACTCCTGGCTACGAAGATGTGGTTCGCGAGATAATGAGCGGGAAGTTTCATCCCGTTTATTGCTTGATGGGAGAGGAGGATTATTACATAGACAAGATTTCGGACCTGCTCGTGGAGAAATTGCTGACTCCCGACGAGCAGGCGTTCAATCTTTTTACCTTCTACGGCACCGAAGCTACGGTGGATGCTGTAGTGAGTGCAGCGCGAGGTTTCCCGATGGGGGCGGAGCGCTTGGTGGTGTGCTTGAAAGAAGCGCAGAATATGAAGCAACTGGAGAAGTTGGAACTTTATTTTGCGCAGATGCAACCCTCGACGGTGCTCATCATTTGTCATAAGGGTGGCAATTTGGACCGTCGTAAGAAACTTCCGGCATTAGTTGAAAAGTTTGGCGTGCTCTTCGAGTCGAAACCTTTGCGTGAGGAGCGCATCCCTGGTTTCGTTGCAACCTACCTCAAGCGAAAGGGATTGGTTATCGAGCAAGAAGCAGCTGCGATGATTGGGGATTTGGTGGGTATGAAACTCTCGAAGGTCGTAAACGAGTTGGAAAAACTCTGTGTGGGACTTCCCGCTGGGCAGACGATGGTGACTAAGGCGCAAGTTTTGGCCACGGTGGGAGTGAGCCGAGATTTTAATATTTTCGAACTCCAGGACGCGTTGGCGAAAAAAGACGTTTCTCAGGCAACGAAAATAGCTCGCATAATGGCGAAGGATGAACGCGACTTTTACCTTCCAGCTACCCTCACGATGCTCTTCCGATTTTTCTCGCAACTCATGTTGGCATATTATGCTCCTGAAAAATCACCAACGGGAATTGCAAACTGGTTGGGGATTCGAGAATGGCAAGCTACCAAAAATGTGATGCCCGCCATGAAGTCGTATTCCGGTGTGAAGGTGATGAACATAATTTCAAAGATTCGAGAGACGGATGCGCGATGCAAGGGAATTGGAAATGGGGGAGTGTCGAGCGCAGAACTTTTCTCCGAACTCATCTATTTTATCCTCCACTAAAAGTTGAAAATCCGAACCTCGATCGAGAGGTTTTTGAACTTTGAAAATTTAGTTTTATATACTAAAATCAGACTTGAAAATCTACCCGTAAAGGAGACTTTAGGGCGTAAATTTTCAAGTCTGATTTTTTATGTTTTTGTTGATACAAGTGTGAAAATGTAAATCTGCGGATTTGCTAAATATTAGGGTGGGGAATAACTATAAGATTTCCCCAGAATTATTCGAGTTTCCTATTTGTTGCCCCTAAAATTCCCTAAATTTTTAATTTTTCTGCGGATTTTAGGAATTTGCTTAAAAACGGCTTTGTCTGCTATAAATCAGTGAATTACGTAATTTTCTGCTTCGTGAGACTTTTGCGGGTGATTTTATCTCGCCAGTTGCACGGAAATAACTTAAGCAGGCTCAATTTTGGGATGAAATGGGGTGCTAAAAGTGTATTTTAAGAATTTTAACATCTTGTTTTGCAGATATTGAAATTAATATCTACAGAATCGTCGTTTGTAATATTTACAATTTCACTCATGTCGGACACCTTGAATGTTATTTACATTTCAAAATGGTAGATTTGTAATTTATAAACAGATAAAATGTATAAGTGAATTTATAAATATGCAGAGTTTTATATTGCATTTAAATTTGCGATAATCAGTCGTTTACAATGTTTTAGGTGAGTTTGGGGCGCATAAAACCATGTAAATATACGTAAATCAAATGTGGTGATTTTTCTTTTGTTGGAAATTGTGTAATTTAAGTGTAGTGTAAATCAATTAAATAAACAAAATGGTTAGATTGAATTATAGGTTTAAGATGATGGGTCCGATTTACAAGGCTGAAAGTTTTTTATTCCTGAAAGAGTCATGAGAATTTACAAGGGGATTTATTGTTGTGAAATGTGAAATGTTGGTTTTGAAATTTATCTTTACATTTGTTGGTGATGTCCGTAGAAAGGTTTAACTTTGTAAACGAAAAGAAAAACGGGTGTTTTTACCCATTTTTGGCCACCTTACCGTGTAGAAGGCCAGATATATCGATTTTTACATTGTTAGTGGTGTGTGAAAAAATGAGACAAATTTAAGCACATAACTTAGAGGCAGAATTTTAGAGTTTCGAGACAGAGTTTTATTAGAAAGGAAGAGTTTTATTAGAAAGGAGAAGAGTTTTATGAAGAACAGAATTAAAGAAGTGATGCTAAAAGCCAATCTTTCACAACAAGATTTTGCGGCAAAATTGGGGGTTTCTCCCGCGTCGATTTCGAGCATTTTTATAGGAAGAACCAACCCTACCATTACCCATGCGTCGGCAGTTCATAAAGCGTTCCCAGAAGTCAGAATGGAGTGGCTTCTTTTTGGGGAAGGTGAGATGACGGATGGAGAAATTTTGGATGCTTTTCCATCTACCGAAAATGAAATTTTGGATGGTGGTGTTGATCTTGGTGGTGAACTTCTATTAACTCCTGAGGTGAGAGGTGGACAAAATTTGCAACAAGAAACTTCTCCTACAGACTCGAAAACTGGATTTCGTACTTCGGCTTCGGCTACTACAAATGTTTCGTCTACTGTCAGACCTGCACAACCTGTTGAAGTGCCCGATTACACTGCTCAAAATCGTTTTCCGACTTATAACGACCTGCAGAATGCGAAAAAATGCGACAAACCTGAGCGTAAGGTTAAGGAAATTCGAGTGTTTTATGACGACGGAACCTATGAAATTTTTATCCCGGCAATGAAATAGACAGGGGCTCCTAATGGTGTTTGTGCCATTTAGGAGCCTCTTTTTCTTCTCTAACGAGAACTATTGGGCGGTGATTTTCTGGATTTCCGCTTGTAGTTTAGGGAGAAATCTTGAACATGAATAAGGTCTTATCATATTGCTTTGAACAGCTCAGACAGGTTGGAGTGTTAAAGCCAGTTTGTCGTGGTAGATTCCATCCTTACACCCCGAAAGACTCTGGGCGCTTTAGAACATAGAGTAGGGGGACATCTCGCTCATATTATATAATAGCGCTACATCTATTAAGGTACGATATCTATTAAGGCGCTATATATACAATAGCGCCTATTATATAATAGCGCAACATGTATAATAGCACTACTCATACAATCCCACCGCATAACTCTGTAGACTTTGGGCGTGTAATTCAAGATTTAGTTGTAACTTTGTGCGAAACACGTGTGAGTGCCCTAAAGAGGCGCGGTTGTAGTACAGTAGTCAATCGTTGTGGTACGGCAATATGTGGCTATAGCACAGATTTCTGTTGTCGTAGTAGCCGAATTTCCAGTCTTCGCAGCAGCAAGCCCTGTCGCTGTTGTACTAGAATACTGCAGAACGAGATTTCAAGTTTCTTGGAAGGCAGAATAATCGTTCTGGCTATGCCGTAGAGGTAGGGTGCACTCCTTTATAATATATATTACAGATGCACATTAAAAAATTATTCTCTTTGTTTGGGAAGTGGGTGTGGGGGTACAAATATTTTTGGACCTTCTTCTTGTTTGCCTTGATTATAAGTGTGCTTGATACGAATAGTCTTTGGCGTCGTTACCAGATTCGTCTTGAGAACGAAGCCATTCGCCAAGAGATAGAAGCCGTTAAGGAGCAATTTGAAGCCGACAAACGCGAACTTCGCGCCCTTCAAAACGACCCCGAGGTTGTTGAGGAAGTTGCGAGAATGCGCCTGTTTATGAAGACTCCCGACGAAGATGTTTATATCATAGAATAAATCCACAGTATGAAAGAACTCACAAAATTTCAAGCAATCCTTTATAACCTCGGCGGCGTACTGATGCTCATTGGTGCTATCATGCCGATGGAACCTTCGCTTACAACTTACGCCGCCTATATTTACACTTGTGGCGCCCTCGCCTTTGGTTGTATGCAACTCCAGCAGCGCTACGAGGGCCGAAATCCTGCGCTTATCCGCCTGCGTCGCCAGCAAATCATTGCTTCATTCTTGCTCATCGCTGCGGGCATTATGTTTATCATGAAGGTAAACTATATAGCCCCCTTCCGTGGCGATGAATGGCAAGTGGCGCTCTGCATCGCGGCATTCATAGAACTCTACACCGCTTTCCGCATTCCCGCAGAAATCAAGAAGGAGAATGAGAGCGGAGAGTTGGATTAAAAGTAAGAGATAGGGTAGGTGTATCGCTTGGATATACCGCCCAACTTTTCGGGGCTTTCCCCAACTAAAAAGCGGCTAAAATCCGATAGGACTTTAGCCGCTTTTACGTTTTAGATATAGTTGTTTAGCTAACGATATGAACTCGATGGATGCCAATGGTTGAGATGGGGCAATGGCGTGCTTTTGTTCAAAATCATATCACAGTGTGGTCCGATTCCTTAACGCTTAGAACGTACGCTTGTAGTAGCAATGGGGGAACTGCGCCTATTGTTCGAAAAATTATGTCCCTTATCCGATAAAATATGTCCGTTATCCGAAAAATTATGTCCCTTATCGTGATTGGGAAAACTATTTGCAGTTTAGAGAGCAGAGGATGATTGCATTCTAATAGCCTTATCGTTATCTCACACCTGCTGTTTACACTTCCTGTAGAGTTGCCAAGAGTTGTAAAGGTTGTGCCACACGCTATAGAAGCCCCCAGCGATAGAACTTACTGGCGTTAGGAAGGTGTAGCCGAGCCAGATGGCAAATATCGTGTTTTTCTGCCCCATGCCTTGACCGCAACAAATTTCGTCGTTGAAGCGACGCCCCATCATTCTGCCAATCGTAAATTGGAGCACACAGCAGAGGAGTGAGACGGTAGCAATAGCAATTTGGAAGAACAGGGGGACGGTGCTGTTTACAAGACTTCGCGTAGAAATCCCAATAGCGAGTGCCAAAGCTACTGCCCAAAGGTAGAAGGAAAGGTCCTTCTGCGCATTCATCAAATCCACCCACTTGCGGAGGAACTTACGTGCCACAACTGCACAGATAAAGGGACAAAGCAACAAGGGGAACACCCTGCTCATGATGAGTAGGAAGGAGGTGAAGAACGTGCCACCGTGTTCGGGATAAATCAAAGGTACCGCCGCAGGCACGAGGATTGCCGTGAGTAAGTTGGCAAGCACGATGTATGCAGCCAGGCTTTCGGGGCGCGCACCGAGTTTTGACGTCACCACCACCGCAGCTATGGCCGTCGGAGCGATAAAGCAGAGCATCGCGCCCTCAACAACGACCCTCCAAAGCGACTCTGGGAACAAGGCGCAGAACCCTACGCACGCCAAGAAGAGACTTGCTTGGATGAGCAACGCCCACAGGTGCCACTTGCAGAAGCGCATTTGGCGCGGGTCGATTTTGCAGAACGACACGAAGAGCAGGGTGAAAATCAAGATGGGTTGCAGTTCCTCCACCAATACCAAAATGTAAGGTTTGATGGGGGTAAAGAGTGGCACATTTGCCAATATGAAATAGGTCAAAGCACCGACGACCATCGCCACGGGCAATGTCCAGTTTTTTAAGAATTGTAGCATTACGCTTTAGAGTTTATTTATTCATTCTCAAGCATTAAGAGTTCATCACGCAACTGTGCCGCAAGGATAAAGTCGAACTTTGCTGCCGCCTCCTTCATCTGCTTGCGCAGACGCTCGATGCGATGTTCGCGCGTTTCCTCCTTCTGCTTGCCATACGCCACGGGCGCTTCTGCCGCCTGCTCTATGGGAGTCGGTTGCAAGTACCCCATGCGCTCCACCCTGCGCTCGGCAGCATTCTTATTGAGTGCCGAGAGTTCCGTAGTGTTGAAGTCCTTCACAATGGGCTTCGGAGTGATACCGTGCTCCGTGTTAGAGCGAATTTGCTTACACCTACGGCGCTCCGTTTCGTCAATCGTTTGCTGCATAGAGGGCGTAATCTTATCGGCATACCGAATGACGCGCCCATTCACGTTACGCGCCGCACGCCCAGCCGTTTGCGTCAAGCTGCGGGTATCTCTGAGGAACCCTTCCTTG
>JAGBYN010000098.1 GCA_017628775.1 Bacteroidaceae bacterium
AACTTCGAAGAAGTGAGGATATGCAGTACCACTCCAGTAAGTGTGAGCGAATGTTGCAGGATCGTTATCGAACAATGCGCCAAGACCTTGACCGTCTGATGGGTGGATAGGATCTGCACCATTGTTGTCAACAGGAGTTACGTTTGTCTTAACAACAGCTTGCTTTTCAATAACTGTAGTGCTTTCGCCACCTTCTTCTTCTGCAGGTACTTCAACTTCTACGTCAACAGAGTCAACTGAATAAGTGAGGTAACCGTGAGAAGCGAAGTTATCGTCCTTAGTACATTCTGCTGCAGGAGCATAAGTAATACCACGGTTGTAGCTTGACTTAGCTGCAGAAACAACAGCCTTGAGGCGTTCGTTGATGTCGTACTGAACAACTTGATCGCGGATAGCGTCAACTTCTTCTTGAGCTACAGGATAGAGGAACATCATGTTACCTTCGTCCCAACGAGCGTTCCACTTCAAGATCCAGTGCTTACCATGGTTCTGGAGGTTCCAAGCTGCACAGTAAGGACAACCGTCTTCACCTGTACATTGACCCTTAGACTGGTGCGTGTAGATGTAAACAGTACCAGGGATCACTGAGAGGTATTCGAATACATAAACAGCAGCCTTATCGCCAGTTGTAAATGTACGTTCACCGTTACCAGTGAGGTCTTCTACTACATTAGTAGCCCACTTGCTTGTACCGTAGTTTTGGATGTAATAAGCATTTTCCTTAGGTTCAGCGAATGCTTCGATAACGTCTTCTTCAGCAGCTGGCTTGAAGTACCAAATGTACTTAGAAGCTTCTACTGTGAGCACTTCTGGACGAGCAAATTCCTGTGCACGGATTGCACCACCTTCGTCGAAGATAAGACCAGCCTTACCTGATCCAGGAGGAACTTGGCGGTTAGGTTGGATGTAGTAGTAACCTTCGCGCATTTCGTGGATAACGAGGTTCTTGATTGCTTCCTTCATTTCTGCGAGGATTTCTTCAGGATCACCGATACCATCGAGTGCGTAAGCTTCATACTTAGCGTAAACTTCCTTAACAACGTTTACAGAAGCTTCGTCGTATTGACCAGGACAGTCACCTACGTAGTAGTTAACAACACCTTCGGGGAAGAGTTCGATCATGTATTCATCGAGGATTTCGCCAGCTGACATTTCAATTGGTGTGTAGATGAACCATGCGTTTTGACCGTGGTGTGCGAACATAACGTATTCGTTTTCTGATTCAAGATAGACAGGAATTGTACCCAAGTCATTAGTATTCTTGTTCATCAAAACGAAAGTACCTTCAACAACAGTCTTGTTTTGGATACCAGCTTCTACATCTTCTGCAGAGTCTTCGCCTTCACCTTCGTTTGACCAAGTGCTCCAGTTAGCCAAATAGCCTTCTTCTTCATTAGTCATTCTGTAGCGAGTTTCAGCGAGCTTTACAGTCCACTTTGCAGCTTCTTCGATGTTAGAAGTTGTAAAGATGTAAGGCTTCTTGTTGTTAAGCATGTCTGAACCGTCAGCCTGACCTACGATCTTTTGGTCCTTAACATACTGTTGAGATGCAACGAACATCAAAGCGTAAAGGTCGTCACCGTTTTCGTTTTGGTCTCCAACAGAAACGAACATTACCTTTGCACTGTCGTTAGCAGTCGTTGTGAGGTAGTTCCATGAATCTTGTGTGAAATAGCGGCCCTTGTCGTTTTCATCAACGTCGGCAACCAAAAGGTATTCCACACCTTCTTCAATTTCTTCTACCATCTCATCGTGGCGGTATTGTTGTGCATAAGCAACACTTGAAAACAACACTGCCAAAGAAAGTAAAAACTTTTTCATTGAATAGAGAGTTTAAGTGAATAAATAATAATTAGACATTCTCGGGACAAAAGTACAATGTTTTTCTGAAATAGAACAAATAAATCACACATTTTTCATCATATTTTCTCAACTCCAAGTTACAAAGTACTTTTTCAACGGGGTTTCGTTACGAAAAGAAGGATTTAAAAACATGAACAATTTCTCTTGTAAAATAATGCATATAGGGTTTGTAACCAACTTTCAGTAGCTCTGCCATCATGGTCGGATCGCCCTTAAGCCAATATCTCAACTTAGCCACCGCCTGACGGCGAGTACGTGCGGGGAAATAGGTTTCTGCAATCACATAACGAGGAGTTTGTATCATAATCTTATAAATTTTAAGGGTTAATATGGGGGTTACATCGTTCATACTGCGCTACCGTTGTCAAACGCCAAACTGATCACGCAGGGCTTGTATCTCAGCTTCATTAATCAGAGCGCCCGACTCTTGGCGCGCCATAGCTGCTACAAAACGATTAAAGGCTGAGCTTTTCAAATCAAGGGGTTGATCGCGTTGCACATCTGCCCGTCCACAAACACAAGCGATGTAGAGTTCGGTGTCGTTCTCAATGGGCGGTGCCCAACGGTAAATGATTTGTTCGGGCGTCACACACTTATATATATTATAATAGGTGTGCATCAAGATTATGGCAGCTCGATAACCATAGGCAACATGCGTAAAACAACAGAAACCTTTGACATTGGGGGTTGTTGGCGACAAGCCCAGCCATTTATTGGCAGGGTTATAACGAATGTTCAGAGGATTACGATTACGCTCGCCCAAGTTCGCTGGACGTTGCGCATAAGGAAGGACTTGCTTCCTTTGCTTAAGATTAAAGCTTTTCATTTTTTTTGATTTGTTAAAACAATAAGTGAAATAAAAAAATAATCGGGTTACGGCTGCAAAATTAAAGTCAAGGATTCCGACATTCTCGGAATGAATAAAAAAAAATTATCGCAATCCGACAAACCCAAAAGATTGAATCAAAAAAAACACGGAAGAAGAAAGCAGAAACACACTATTGATGTATTCCTGCTTTCTTTTTCCGTGTTTTGGCTTTTCTGCGTTTAGGAGCAAAAACCTTTAAGCCGTTACTTCTTAAAAAGTTTATTCATAATTTCTTCAGCCTGCGCTTTAATTTCGGGCGTGATGTATGGGCCACAGAGCTTTATCACCGCAAGCAATGCGGCGGCATCATCGGTGTAACCCGTCAAAGGAATAATATCGGGTATCAGGTCGGTCGGGAGAATCAAATATCCCAACGCACCCGCAATCGAGGCTTTTACACCCATGGGAACACTTGACGACTTCATCACGCAATACAACAAGACTGCCGGTCGGAGCACGCCGCGCCCTAAGGACTTGGCTTTTTTCCAAAAAGCTGAATCCGAATAATTCTTTTTGTAATCGTCTGTATTTTTCATAACCTTCAGGGAGGGAGAGTTGAGAGAGGAGAGAACAGAGTTTAGAGTGGAGAGTTGAGAGTTGAGAGAGGAGAGTTGAGAGAGCCTTGTCCTCTTGTTGGGGCACGCCCTTCGGGGTGCTACAATGGGGTTTTGTTTGGACCGGGGGTATTCGCTACGCTCAAACCGCCCGGTTACAGAGCGGAGATACCTTCGGCATCTTGCCATGCGGAACTGTGGATGAAATAGAAGCTATAGGAGCGATAGATGCTATAGATACTATAAGATGCTATAGATACTATAGATGCTATAGATACTATAGATGCGATAGATACTATAGATGCGATAGATACTATAGATGATCTACATATTCTATATATGCTTAGAAAAGATGAATTTTCTAAAACTTTTATATCTTTGCAAAGAGGTTAAAACATACAAGAGCAAGAATGCGATGAATAAACCACTTTGGCTGATTAAATTATTACACCACAATCCGAATCGATTTACCCGTAAGGAAATTCTTGATGCATGGAGCGAACACGACGATCGTAAGCGCCCTATGCCCGTATCGACATTCTACGATCAATGCGCAGAAATAGAATGCGTGTATGGCGTGAAGGTGGTTAACGAACAACGGCGATACGCCCTCAAACATTGCAACCGCGAAAGTGCTGACCTACTGAATTTCTTGGTGGGCGAGGATGAAAAACTCGAAATTGATGGAGGACAATGGATTCACGACCTACACACGGCGATTAAAGAGCGCAAGATGACGCGCTTCACTTATAACGCCATAGGCAAAGCATCCTACACCACGGAGCTCGCACCATATTGTTTGCATCTTGCCCATGGTAAACTTTACGTGGTTGGCTTTTCGTCACACCACAGCAGCGTACGCACCTTTGCACTCGACCGAATGGTTGCGCTCACCATACTCTACAGTCGCTTTGTACGTCCGATAAACTTTAATGCCGAACGATACTTCTGCCACAGCTTTGGTGCCTTTGGTGGCGAGAACCTTAAACCAGAATGTGTGGAAATGAAATGCGACGAATGGCTAACCAACTATCTGCGCCAACGTCCGCTGCACGCCTCGCAGGAAGAGATCTGCGACGGTTGTTTTCAAATCCACGTGGCACTAACCCAAGATTTCACCTGTGCCATCTTAAGCTTTGGCAGTCACGTAAGAATAACGAAACCGGCTGAACTCATCCAACAAATTCAAGACATAGCACAAGAAATTCTAAAGCGATACCAAGATTAGCACACCTAATTTTTTAGCAAAGAAGAGATGACGCACAGCCATAAACATAGGACTCTACCATCCGCCCTCCATTTTCTATATTCTGCTGTTAACTGCCTTAATATTCCTCATTAACCCAGCATGCTTGGTGCGCTTCACCGCACTACCTTTAAAGACCCTGCTGAAGTCATCCTGCGTGAGTTGCCGCCACTCTTCCTTTTTCATTCGGGTGATGCTTGCCCTTGCCTTAAAGTCATCCTCAGCCGTGAGACGCGCCTTTTGATTATGCGGACATGCCGCAATGCAACAATCACAGCCATAGATACATTCAGAAAGGGGAAGTGGTTGCAGGTGCGCCGGGAAATAACCACGATGCTCTATCGTGAGGTAAGACAAGCAACGACGGGCATCTAAACCCCGCTCGACAGAGAGGGCATTCATCGGACACGCCTCTATGCATCGGTTACATCCGCCACACTTCGCATCCATCGGTTCATCGCAACGGTCCATCGGAGCCGTAAGGATTAATTCGCCAAGAAAAACGAAACTACCACAACCCGGAACGTGGAGTTGGGTGTTGCGCCCCAACCAACCTAAGCCACAGCGCCACGCCCAGTAATGTTCATCGACGGGCGCCGTATCACAAAAAGACCGACCAGAGACCGCACCTCCCGATTGCGTTTCAACAAAGCGAAGCAACGCCTGTAATTTCTCGCGCATCACCTCATGGTAGTCACGCCCCACAGCATACTTTGCCAAGCGAAAACCCTTGAAATCGACATCGCCAGGATTGTAGTTCAGTGCCACGCTCACCACCGTCTTCGCCCCTTCGACCAACAAGCGCGGATCCATTCGTTTTTCAAGATTATTGCCTAAATAATGCATCTCCGCATGTCGTTGGGCGGCAAGGTAATCGTGCCACTGCTTTTGACGCCACACTTGCAGCGCCTCAGCAGGGGCACACCCAAAAGCCACAAAACCCAACCGCAGGGCCTCAGCTTGCAACGATTGATAATTCAGTTCAGGCATTGATTCAATAAAAAAATAATTAAGCTGGGCATGTTCAAAGAACTACTTGAAGTGTTTGGACATGTTTGCAACACAATCGCGAATATACGCTCGGAACGCTTCGCTACCCAAAACCTCGATATCTTCATAAAGCCCAAGCACAAAGCGCCCTACTCCTTTATAGCTACACACCTCGATATTCAAAATAAAGCGACCATCAGGGGTGGGCGTCAAATGATCTTTCGCCATAGGACATTCCTCCATAAGCACATTCTTTGCCAAGGTACCTAAGCACAAGGACACTGGCATGGTTTGTTCGCCCGAGAACTGAAAGATATCAACATGCAACAAACGATGCCGCTCTTTAAAGCTCCACTTCAACTCCAGCAACTCCACCGACTGAGCACGCGCTATCTTAAAGGTTTTATTCATCCCCGTCAGCAACTCATAGCAACGCACTTCTGTGTTGCCCGACAGAAACACGAAGGGCTCCACATAACGATCGCTGACCTGACCACTACTCGGCGACTCATAGTTGTGCAGACACACCACTTGTTCTAATGCTATGGCATTATAAAGCACTTCCAAATTTTCAGCCACCCGCTCATCCACTCCATGTTCAGCAAGTACCTGTTTATTATATATCACCGAAAGTTTTTCTCTTAGATGGCGCACCTCGGGCGAACGGCTATTGACGGAGTTTAGCACCTGCGCTATAGTCAGCGCTTCATTTTGACTAAAGCGAACCCCCTTCACCAGTTTAAGCAAGTATGGCGACATCGGCGACACATAGTACTTGGTTTTTTGTTTTACCACCTCAACGCCCACATCCTTTAACGCCTCCATATATCGGTAAATCATTCTGCCCGTCACGCCCAGTTTTTCCGATAGTGTTGCAATGTCTATGGGACCATGATTCACCAACACCCCCAACATTTCCAAGACTTTAGAAATACTTGTATTCAACATAGCGTGTTAGTTTTCATGGGTTGTTTGAATCAAATACACCTCGCCGTCCTTCATCCCGACCATACCTTCTGCCGTGAGTTGTTCCCACGCGCTACGCCTCATGAGTTGCGTAAAGCGTGGCGACAAGGCGTCAAATTCCCTGATGGCATGCGGCACGCCATCTGCCAGGATTTTTAAGATCTCCGCTTTCACATCCTCAGTATTGACAGGCTTTCTTCGCTGATCAATACACACATCGCAATGTCCACAAACCGACGTCACATGCTCTCCAAAATAACGCAGAAGTTGGACGCTCCGACATTCTTCTTCCTCCACATAATCCACCATAGCCTGAATACGTTCTTCGTAGTTCTTCTTACGTTCTTTATACACCATGGGTGAGAAATACAAGTGCCTACCCTCCACCCGACGTTGAAGATAAGTGATGTAAGCTGAATTCTTTTTGGGAATATAATCCAATATGCGTTGATATGTCAGACCCTTTAAGGCTTCATAAACCTCATTCGGGGTCAAACCACATTCCTTGGCAATGCGATCCTCCTCAATATTGATGTAGTCAGAGAAGAAACCGCAATACAAGCGCAGCAATGCGGTCAGCACGCGTTCCATATCAATTTTCATGCCCTGGAAGCGATACAAATCATCGCGCGAAGTAATAAACATCACGCGCGACACATTCTCTTCGGGTTCACGATAGTCGATATACCCAGCGCGCGACAGAATATTCAGAGCACTCTCAGTCTGAACTGGGAAACGGTGGAAATTCACGCAAAACTTATCCAGGTTAAATTCGCGCGTCACATTTTCGCCATCGCCTTCAGCCATCTGGAAATAACTACCCAAATCATCGTACACGTCCTTCACATAGTCTAAGGGCGGATAAGTCTCTGCCACGCGTCGCATCATCTTTGTGGCATCGCCCTTATCAACCAGCAACACGGCATACGCCGTTTGACCATCGCGCCCTGCACGGCCGGCTTCCTGGAAATAAGCTTCGATGGAATCGGGAAAATCCAGATGAATCACCAAGCGCACATCGGCTTTATCGATCCCCATCCCAAAGGCATTTGTGGCCACCATGATTCGCGCAGCCCCTTCTTGCCACATGT
The DNA here is from genome assembly GCA_017628775.1 of Bacteroidaceae bacterium. The sequence goes on from JAGBYN010000098.1 coordinate 7,579, forward strand.
CCTGACGCACGTCCTTATCAAGCGTGGTGAGTCCGGCATGATAAAACAAAGCCTCCATCCCCTCGGCGTTCAACAGCGCAGCCACATCCTTCGTAGCCTGACGATTGCGGGTATAGACAATGGCAGAACCCGGAACACTGCGCAGGATATGCAGCATCTCGTTTTCCTTATTGGCGGTGTGGCGCACCACATAATTCAAATTCTTGCGTTCAAAGCTCATCTTAAACGCATTTCTTTGCGCAAAGCACAATCGATCCTGAATATCATCCACCACTTGAGGCGTTGCCGTTGCTGTCAATGCCAAAATGGGCACTTCTGGATGGACCTTCCGGACTTCAGCAATGCGCAAGTAAGCTGGACGAAAGTCATAGCCCCACTGAGAGATGCAATGCGCCTCATCGATCGTAATGAAACAAAGCTTCATGCGTCGCAATTTCTGCAAGAACAGTTCCGAGGACAGGCGCTCGGGCGACACATAAAGAAACTTCACAGCACCAAAGACCGCATTATCTAAAATACGGTCGATATTCTTGGGCGTTACGCCGGTATAGATTGCTTCTGCCGATATGCCACGTTGCTTCAGGTGCGCTACCTGATCCTTCATCAAAGCGATCAAGGGGGTCACCACGAGACACACGCCCTCCATGGAAAGCGCAGGAACCTGAAAGGTGATGCTCTTTCCACCACCTGTAGGCATGAGTCCCAGCGTGTCGCGCTTCTCAGAGATACTGCGAATAATATCAGCTTGAATCCCCCTGAAATCAGGGTAACCCCAGTATTGCTGAAGTATGGCTTTGAATTGTTCCATAAGATTTACACAACGGTCTATAAATCGACCTAAATGCAACAGTCTCGGAGTTGTTTCCACCGCTCCGAGACCGTTGTGTTTTTATGGGCAACACTTTTGACTAAAAAAACAGCCTGTTTCCCATCTTTTTCTGTTCACGTCACTCAATGCACTTCCTCTAACGGACGTATATCTTCAATTTGAAGTTGTATTTCTCCACGTTTGTGCGTGTTTTCTTCAATCACATAACAAATATCAAAGGCACGCTTGGTTTTGATGTAACGTGCTTGCGAACTCTGACCAAAAGCAATGCCATTCATCACGGCGTTGCTCTTATTGTCCACGAGCTCCAGTTTGATATGTTCCTGACCGCGTCCCACGACTTTACTGGTGCCGTAATCATACACCTTATGCGTGCAGAATATTGGCTTAGGATTGCCAGGACCAAAGGGTGCAAAGCGCTTCAAATCCTGATAGAATCTCAGATTAACATCATTGAAATCCAAAACGCCGTCAATATTCATCATAGGACGTGTCTGTTCATCCAGGATATGCTCTGCCACATAAGCCTCGAAACGTCGGTTAAACTCCTCCACATGCTCCACCTTCAACGAAAGCCCGGCAGCATAGGTGTGACCACCGAAATTTTCAAGCAAGTCGGCACAGCTCTGAACCGCACTATACACGTCAAATCCAGAAACTGAACGCGCCGAACCCGTTGCGATACCTTCGGAATAGGTGAGCACCACGGCTGGACGGTAATAATACTCCGTGAGGCGCGAAGCCACGATACCGATAACACCCTTATGCCATTCCTTATTGAATATCACCACAGATTTACGTTGCTCGATATTCGGTATAAACTTCGACATCTCGATAGCCTCTTCCGTCATCTGCTTATCCAGATCCTTACGGGCTTCATTGTATTGATCGATGCGGTTAGCGATTTCGACTGCCTCGTCGTAGTCGCGCTCCACAAGGAGCTGCACCGCTTCGCGTCCGTTTTGCATACGCCCCGACGCATTGATGCGAGGTCCAATCTTAAAGATAATATCGTTCATCACAATTTCGCGATCAACAACCCCACACACCTCAGCCACGGCACGCAACCCCACCGAGGGGTTTGTGTTCAGCGTGCGCAAGCCATGATACGCCAAGATTCGGTTTTCGCCCACCACAGGAACAATATCGGAGGCGATACTCACGGCACACAAGTCGAGCAACTGATGCAGTTTATTAAACTCAATGCCATTGTTCAGCGCAAAGGCCTGCATAAACTTAAATCCTACGCCACAGCCCGAGAGATCGGTACAAGGATAGGTATTATCCAAACGCTTGGGATTTAAAATCGCAACCGCTTCAGGCAATACGTCATCGGGCACATGATGGTCGCAAATGATAAATTCAATACCCTTACTCTTCGCATACGCGATTTCCTCCACAGCCTTAATACCACAGTCGAGCACGATAATCAGCTTCACCCCTACCTCATAGGCATTGTCGATGGCCTTCTTGGAAACGCCATAACCTTCATCATAACGGTCGGGAATGTAGTAATCGATATTCGACGTGAACTGCTGCAGAAACTTATAAACCAAAGCCACCGCAGTACATCCATCCACATCATAATCGCCATACACCCAAATGCGCTCCTTCTGCCCTATGGCTTCATTGAGTCGATCGACAGCCGTGAGCATGTCGTTCATCAAAAAGGGGTCGTGCAAATCAGATAACTGTGGACGGAAAAAGCGCTTGACTTCGTGCGGGGTGGTGAATCCTCGATTCATGAGCAGATGCCCCAAAACGGGATGCACCCCCACCTCGCGCGCCAACTCCTCCTCACGAAGCAAGTCCTCGGAAGTTGGACGCTCAAAATTCCACTGATAAATCATTCTATATTTTGTTTTATTTTTTGCAAATAACAACGGGCAGCACGCTACTTTTCAAGCAAGCACACATTACCCTAATTTAGTTTGTAAAATTACTAAAATATTGCGACTTATCGGGAAGTTTTAACTTATTTTTCGCCATCTATAACGATATTTAGCAAAATATCCCTCACTATCAAGCATAATGTGTAAATTTGCTTGAAATATGCCACAAACGGCATTACCACATGAGCGGCATCCCAACCACACATCAGGAGGCTCCTCAGAAAAACAACAAAAAAAATCATGAAAACAAGATTATCAGCTACCCTTTTCCTGCTCTTTGCTACATTAGCACTCATCGCACAACCTAAGGCCAAGTACGTGTTTTACTTTATCGGCGATGGCATGGGCGTAAATCAAGTGAATGCCGCCGAAACCTACTTAGCTGCTTTAGAAGGCCACATCGGTACCAAACCACTGACCTTTGCCTCATTCCCCCATGTGGCTTTAGTGCACACGGAGTCAGCCACAAACGGCGTCACCGACTCTGCAGCGGGCGGTACAGCCTTAGCCACTGGTTCAAAAACCAAGAATGGCGCAATCGGTGTTGACGTACAAGGCGAAACGCTCACGAGCATTGCAAACTACGCCCAGACCTGCGGCATGGCGGTAGGTGTAACCACATCTGTGAGTATCGACCACGCTACCCCCGCAAGTTTCTATGCACACGATGCCAGCCGAAACAGTTACCATAACATCGGGCATCAATTGGTGGCGGCAGGATTTGATTTCTATGCCGGCTCTGACTTCCTGCAACCCACACATAAGGATTGCAAACAAAACAAATCGCTCTACGAAGCCTTTGAACAGGCAGGCTACACCTTGGTGCGCGGCGAAGTAACCGCCAAACAAATCAAGAAGGCAAAGAAAATGGTGATGATGCAAACAGAAGCAGCCAACGCCATCGACCGCTCTGCCCTCCCCTATGCTATTGACCGCACCGAAGCCGACATCGAACTCACCGACATCGTGAACACCGCCATTAAATTCCTCAATAAGAAAAGCAACGATGGTTTCTTCCTGATGGTGGAGGGTGGCAAAATCGACTGGGCATGCCATGCCAATGATGGTGCAACGGTTATTCAGGAGACACTCGACCTGGACAAAGCCGTACAAGCGGCTTATGCCTTCTACGAAAAACACCCCGACGAAACACTGATCGTTGTAACTGCCGACCACGAAACGGGCGGTATGGCATTAGGCCGTGGCCCCTACGAGCTCCACCTCGACCTGCTGCAACACCAGAAGATGAGCGCTTCAAACTACACGCGCCACATCTCACAACTACACAATCAATTAGGCGACGAATTTACCTGGGACGTGGTAAAGGATGACCTCACCAAGAATTTCGGTTTCTGGGGTCCCGTTAAGATTAGCGAACGCGATGAGAAGGCACTACGCAAAGCCTACGATGATTTGATGAGCGGAAAAGCGGAAGGCAAGAAGAGCCTCTACTCACAAGAGGACGCTATTGCCACCACAGCGCGCAACATCATCAACCGCTTAGCACTCGTGGGCTGGACCAGCGGCGGACACTCCAACGGCTACGTGCCTGCATTCGCCATCGGCGTGGGTGCCGAACAATTCCACGGTCGCCTCAACAACACCGACATTCCCGCCATCATCAAGAACATGATTAAGACGCAGGAATAAAGCCACAAAAGAGGCAACAGCCTAAAAAGTTCTTTAAAGCCTAAAGGACAAAGACTTTAGAACCCTTTAAAAATCAAAAAGCACTACATGAAAGAATTCATACAATCAGAAGCCAAAACCGAAACCGCTGTGCTCGTCGCTTTGATTACCAAGAAACAGGACGAACGCAAAACACACGAATACCTCGATGAATTGGAGTTTTTGGCAGAAACGGCGGGAGCCGTGACCGTAAAACGCTTTACCCAACGCCTGGACGGCCCAAGCAGCGTTTCATACGTGGGTAAGGGTAAGCTGGAAGAGATTCGACAATACATTGAAATGGAAGAAGAAGCTGAGCGTGAAGTGGGGATGGTGATTTTCGACGACGAACTCTCAGCCAAACAATTACGCAATATCGAAGCGGAACTCAAGGTTAAAATTCTGGACCGCACAAGCCTCATCTTAGACATCTTTGCTATGCGCGCACAAACTGCCAATGCAAAGACCCAGGTGGAGTTGGCACAGTACCGCTATATGTTGCCACGCCTTCAACGCCTATGGACCCACCTTGAACGCCAACGTGGGGGCGCCGTAGGACTTCGTGGACCGGGTGAAACACAGCTCGAAATGGACCGTCGTATCATCCTGAACCGCATGTCGCTACTCAAGGAACGCCTGGCGGAGATTGACCGTCAGAAAACCACACAGCGCAAAAACCGCGGACAGATGGTGCGCGTGGCACTCGTGGGCTATACCAACGTAGGAAAATCAACCCTCACCAACCTCTTAGCCAAGAGCGATGTGTTTGCCGAAAACAAACTCTTTGCAACACTCGACACCACCGTACGCAAGGTGATTATCGAAAACCTACCGTTCCTCCTCACCGACACAGTAGGGTTTATCCGAAAATTGCCACACGACCTCGTGGATTCGTTTAAGTCAACACTCGACGAGGTGCGCGAGGCCGATCTTCTGTTCCATATCGTGGATGTGAGCCACCCTGACTTCGAAGAACAAATGCAGGTGGTGAACCAAACCCTGGCGGAATTGGGCTGCGCCGACAAACCCACAATCATCGTGTTCAATAAAATGGATGCCTACACCTGGACCGAAAAAGATGCCGACGACCTCACGCCAGAAACCAAGGAAAACATTTCGCTCGACACGTTAATGAACACTTGGATGGCGAAACACGAAGACTGCATCTTTATCTCCGCACGCCAAAAAACAAATATTGAAGAGCTTCGCAAACTGATGTACACACGCGTGAAGCAACTGCACGTGCAGAAATACCCCTACAACAACTTCCTCTTTGAACAATACAATCAAGAAGGCGAGGCTGAATAACTTGTCATCTTATTGCGATAATAAAAACAATATGAACGATAAAGGTGTGGCATTAGTTATTCAGAGTGTCGTTAAACGCTTAGAAACTAAAAACATAACCTAATCTAAAAAAACAAAAAAACACCTATCATTCAATCCAACATGAACAAATTCCTTTCCTCCTCAGCCTTTGCCGACACAAAGCCTCATTATGCCATCCTGGACGGACTGCGTGGTGCCGCTGCGCTCATGGTGGTGTGGTACCATGTGTTTGAAGGCTTTGCCTTTGCAGGGGGCACTGCCATCGAAACCTTCAACCACGGACATCTTGGTGTGGATTTCTTCTTTATGCTCTCAGGCTTTGTGATTAGCTATGCTTACGACGATCGCTGGAAGACCTCGCACAGCAACCCGCTCACAATAGGGTCCTTCTTCAAGCGCCGTTTGATTCGCCTTCATCCCATGCTCGTTATGGGGGCGATCATTGGGTTTATTACCTTTATGCTTCAAGGCGGCGTAAAATGGGATGGTAGCGAAACGCCCTTCTCATGGGTGATGTTAGCACTCGTGCTGACGATGCTGTTTATCCCCGCTTACCCAGGTGCGTCGTACGACGTACGCGGCAATGCCGAGATGTTTCCCCTGAACGGGCCGAGTTGGTCGTTGTTCTTTGAATATATTGGAAATATCCTTTATGCCCTCTTCATCCGCCGTTTCTCAACCAAGCTACTCACCATTTGGGTAACGATCATGGGCTTACTGTGGGGTTGGTTCTGCATCACCAACGTGTCGGGCTACGACATGATTGGCGTAGGATGGTCCATGGAAAGTGTGTGCTTCTGGGGTGGGTTGCTGCGCATGCTCTTCCCCTTGTCCTTGGGTATGCTCTTGGCACGCAAGTTTAAGCCCGTGAAGGTACGTGGCATTTTCTGGATCGCCATTGCTATTTTGTTTGCCTTATTCTCAGTGCCTTACATTGCGACGCCTGCGGATTGCGGCATAAGCATCAACAGCGCTTATGAATTCCTGTGCATTCTTGTGGTATTCCCCGCTATCGTGTGGTTGGGCGCTTCGGGCACGACGACCGATGTGGCTTCATCAAAGATTTGCAAATTCTTAGGCGACCTTTCCTATCCACTTTACATCGTGCACTACCCAGTAATGTACCTGTTCTACGCCTGGTTGATTGACAGCAAGCTTTACACGCTTGGCGAAACATGGCATGTGGTCGTAATGGTTTTTGCCATCAACATCACCTTAGCTTATGTCTGCCTGAAGTGTTATGACGAGCCCGTACGCCGTTGGCTCAGCAAAAAGTAAATAAACAAAAACAAAGGCTCTTGTAGTCTATAATCATCGGGGGTGCGACCTATCGTACCCCCGTTTGCTTTGAAAGTAAGACCCGCAAAAGTGAAATAATATTCAAAATTTCATCATTTTATGCACATCTTTGGCCATAAATTCAAAATACCATGCATAAACTATTGCATAAATAAATTATAAAATGTACTTTTGCGCACCTTTTAGTGATGTGCAGGGAATGAATTGCGTGATGCACAATTCCTGACACCTCGCTGACTATTGTTTAATCCTTTTCAAAGACAACTCATTAATTATGTCGCAAAAAGTAGATCGACTGACGGTGCTTAAGCGATTATTAACGAATACTGAAGTGGGGAGTCAAGAAGAATTGGTGAGTAAGTTAAGCAAACAAGGCTACAACGTGACTCAAGCCACACTCTCGCGCGACTTACGCCAATTGAAAGCTGAAAAGATGAGAAAGGGTAAGGGATTCGTTTACGTACTCCCCGAGCATAAGCCATACGAACGCATTTCCGCTTCGCGCCAGAAATTAGAAAATATGCACCACAATGGATTTGTGGATATTGAATACTCTGGGAATATGGCTGTGATTCACACCCTGCCGGGCTATGCCGGAGTCATTGCATCGACCATCGACAACAGCAAACTCACATCAGTGTGCGGCACCATAGCGGGCGACGATACCATCCTTGTTATTATACGCGAAGGCTACGACCGCGAAAAACTATATGTAGAATTATCATCCTGTCTTCCTAATTTATAAAAAACATATCATCATGCAACAAGAATACAACGACGGCATTCAAGTCATCGTAGCCGATGGCAGCCACGAAAAATATGTAGATACCATTCTCCAAACCATCACCGACTCTGCAAAGGTACGCGGTTCGGGCATCGCTTCACGTACACACGAATACGTAGCCACAAAGATGCGTGAACGCAAAGCCGTTATCGCATTGGCGGGCGAGGAGTTTGCTGGCTTCTGCTATATTGAAAGCTGGGAAAACAAGCACTACGTAGCAAACTCAGGTTTGATCGTGGTTCCTAAGTTCCGCGGACACCACTTGGCAACACGCATCAAGCGCTTGGCATTCAGCTTGAGCCGCGTACGTTGGCCGGAAGCTAAAATCTTCGGGTTGACCAGCAGCGGTGCGGTGATGCGCATCAACACATCGTTGGGCTACGTGCCTGTGCCTTTCGATGAATTGACTCACGATGATGAATACTGGAAGGGATGCGGCACCCCCGAAGCACCTTGTTGCATCAACTGCGATGTTTTGGCGCGCACAGGACGCAAGTACTGCGTATGTACAGGTATGCTCTACGACCCCGCACGCCACGTGGGCGATCCCTTACCCGTTGAAATTCCACAAGACGTGCTCGACTTCATCCAGGCACACCCCAATGATTAATCACTTAGAATAAACAATCAATAGGAGGTTGCGTGGCGTAAGGGCACAATGCGGTTTGCGTTGCACGTTAACACCTCAAAAAAAAACACATAGAACAATGTCAGAAAACAAGAAAAAAGTAGTCGTGGCCTTCAGTGGTGGCCTCGATACCTCATACACCGTGATGTATCTCGCAAAGGAAAAGGGATACGAAGTTTATGCCGCATGCGCCAATACTGGCGGTTTTAGCGCAGAACAACTTAAAACAAACGAAGAAAATGCTTATAAGCTTGGCGCAAAGGCTTATGTGACGCTCGATGTGACTCAAGAGTATTACGAAAAGAGCTTGAAGTATATGATTTATGGTAATGTGTTGCGCAATAATGTTTACCCCATCTCAGTTTCTTCAGAACGCATCTTCCAGGGTATGGCGATTGCACGCTACGCTAAGGAGATTGGTGCGCATGCGATTGCCCATGGTTCAACAGGGGCTGGCAACGATCAGGTGCGCTTCGACATGACATTCCTCGTGATGTGCCCCGAAATGGAAATCATCACGCTCACACGCGACAGCAACCTCTCGCGCCAGGAAGAAGTGGACTACCTCAACGCCAACGGATTCTTTGCCGACTTCACTAAGTTGAAGTACAGCTACAACGTAGGCATTTGGGGCACAAGCATCTGCGGTGGCGAAATCCTTGACTCACGCCTGGGCTTGCCTGAATCGGCTTACCTCAAGCAAGTAACCAAGACTGGCAGCGAGGAGTTGAAACTCACCTTCGAACACGGACAACTCAAGGCGATCAACGGCGAACGCTATGATGATCCTATTGCAGCGATCTGCAAGGTGGAAGAAATTGGTGCAGCCTATGGTATTGGTCGCGACATGCACGTGGGCGACACCATCATTGGCATTAAGGGTCGCGTAGGTTTCGAAGCTGCAGCGCCAATGCTCATCATCGGTGCACACCGCTTCCTCGAAAAGTACACACTCTCAAAGTGGCAACAATACTGGAAGGACCAGGTGGCTAACTGGTATGGCATGTTCCTTCACGAAAGCCAATACCTTGAACCCGTGATGCGTGATATTGAAGCGATGCTTGAAAGTTCACAACGCTTTGTGAATGGTACGGTTATTCTTGAACTCCGCCCTCTTGGCTTCTCAACAGTTGGCGTGGATAGCAAGGACGACCTCGTTAAGACGAAGTTTGGCGAATATGGCGAAACACAGAAGGGCTGGACTGCCGACGATGCCAAGGGCTTCATCAAGGTGCTCTCAACACCGCTCCGCGTGTTCCACGCAAACCACGAAGACGAAAAACTTTAAGTAATTTCGACCGATTCGCTTCGTTGGAAAATTGAAATTCAAAATTTGTGGGGATAAGAGATAATGAGAACTCTGTTCGAATAATATGTAGGCCCCACTTCTAATCAACACTAAAAACTCTAAAACAAAATTATTATGGAACGTAAATTTGAACTTTCTAAGGACGCTAAAATCAAGGGCGTATGCGGTGGCATCGCTGAATACTTCAACATGGAACCAACGCTCGTTCGCATTGCTTACGTATTGATCTCATTATTTACAGGATTCGTTTTGGGTCTTGTGGCTTACTTAGTTATTTACCTTATTGCTAAAAAATAATCGTTTATGAACGATTCTATACGCGTTGGCATCGTAGGTGCAGCAGGTTATACAGCAGGCGAATTGATTCGTCTGCTGATTAACCATCCAGCAGCCGAAATCGTCTTTGCACATAGCGAGAGCAATGCCGGCAATTTAATTACGGATGTGCATGCCGGACTTTATGGCGAAACAGAACTGCGATTTACCGACCAACTCCCCTTTGATGAAGTTGACGTGGTATTCTTCTGTTTCGGCCACGGCAAAAGCACGCAGTTCATCCAGGAACATTACATCCCCGCCGATGTGCGCATCATCGACCTCGCTCAGGACTTCCGCTTAGCATCGGAAGATCATGACTATGTATATGGCTTGCCCGAATTGAACCGTGAGCGCATTGAGGGCGCCTTGCACGTGGCAAACCCTGGCTGTTTCGCCACTTGCATCCAATTGGCCTTGTTGCCTTTGGCTGAAGCCGAATTGCTCCAAAACGACATCAGCGTCAATGCCATTACAGGCTCAACAGGGGCGGGTGTTAAACCTGCTGCCACAACCCACTTCTCATGGCGTTCAGGCAACATGAGCATTTACAAGGCATTCCAGCACCAACACGTGCCCGAAATCAAGCAAAGCTTGCAACAGTTGCAATCAAA
>JAGBYN010000011.1 GCA_017628775.1 Bacteroidaceae bacterium
CGTATCGTTTAATGGAGTGTTAGATATTATTCTAAAATAATCGTGATACGTGGAGGCCTCTTGCAAGCCGCATGGGCTCACGTTAGTGAGCAAGATCCGTGGACAAAAAAATTAATTACTGTCCGATAAAAATATCTCACGCGGAATGAGCAGAATTCGCGGAAGCGCACACACTTTGTTTGTTCTTGCCATCCGGACGGTGGCGCAAGTGTAGCGTGCGCCTCTGCGTATTCCCCACATTTATGAGCATTTCTATTCCGCATGGCTTCCGCGATTTCCGCGTATTCTGCGTGAAAAAAATTTTATCTCCAGCGGATCGCGAGGATCTACACGTATCATTTATTAAAGTGTTAGATATTATTCTAAAATACTAGTGATACGTGGAGATATTTGGCAAGCCGCATGGGCTCACATCGTGAGCAAAAATTATTCGATAACTCTCATTAAACCGTCTCAAATTCTAGAAAAAGAAAAGAAAGCAAAGGCACGGAAGCAAGGGAATATCAAGCCGCACGGCAGCTGTACTCTGTACTCTGTTCTCTGTACTCTCCTCTCTCAACTCTAAACTCTCCTCTATAACCCTTATCGCTAAGCGCTCAAGTGAGGCAGACTCTTTTTCATGGCACTTTAAAAAACAATGAGGTGCAGCTCTTAAAGAACTGCACCTCATTATTTATGGTGTCTTGAGATTAGTTTACAGACTTATCCAATTCGCTACCAGCCTTGAACTTAACAACGTTCTTTGCAGGAATTGTAATCGTTTGCTTAGTTGCAGGATTCAAACCTTGACGTTCAGGACGTTCGTTCACTGAGAATGTACCAAAGCCGAGGAGTGCTACTGACTCCTTGTTCTTCAATGCACCAGCAATTGCTTCGATTGTAGCGTCAAGTGCCTTCTTTGCATCAGCCTTTGTCAAACCAGCATTTTGAGCAATGGCATTTACGAGTTCTGTTTTGTTCATTGTATTTGTATTATAAGAAATTAATATTTTGCATACCATGCTTAGAACATGCGCCCAAACACGGGATGTGCGTTATTTACTATGGCAAATTTAGGAGTTGTTGCAATATCTACAAAACAAATTTCGTTATTTCTTTTTAAATCGCTCAAAAAAGTTTGAAAAAAGTCCACAAGCAACGACAAATATCTTTGCTTATGGACTTTTTACGAGTTTATAGAAATAGTCAAGCATTCAAAATTTCTTGAACAAAGCACATTTTAAAGCTGTTGCATATCGTTCAATTTCTTATAGAAACCATTGATATTAATGAGTTCGTCATGCGTACCACGCTCTACAATCTTACCTTCATGGAGCACGCAGATCTCATCGGCATTCTTAATGGTTGAAAGACGATGGGCAATAGCAATAGTGGTGCGTGTCTTCATCAGGCGCTCAAGGGCTTCTTGCACGAGGCGTTCGCTTTCGGTGTCAAGTGCTGATGTAGCTTCGTCCAGAATTAAGATGTCAGGATTTTTGAGAATAGCGCGCGCAATAGAAATACGCTGGCGTTGACCACCTGAGAGGCGGCAACCACGGTCGCCCACATTCGTGTCATAGCCATGTTCGCTTTGCATGATAAATTCATGCGCATTGGCAATCTTTGCCGCTTCCTGAACCTGTTCGAGGGTTGCGTTCTTCACGCCAAAGGCGATATTATTGAAGAAGGTGTCGTTAAAGAGGATCGCCTCTTGATTGACATTACCAATAAGGTGGCGCAAGTCAGAAAGACGCATCGCCTTGATATTGGTGCCATCCACCAAGATCTCACCTTCCGTCACATCGTGGTAACGGGGTAAGAGATCCACGAGCGTTGATTTACCTGAACCACTCTGTCCGACGAGTGCAATGGTTTGTCCGCGTTTCACCGTGAGGTTCACATCACGAAGCACATCCGTCTTGCCATTGTATGAGAAGGTGATGTCTTTAAATACGATCTCCGACTTCAAACCGTCCACCTTAGGTGCGTTTTCGTTTTCTTCAATAGGATTGACCGCATTCAAAATCTTATTCACACGCTCAACAGATGCCATACCCTTAGGAATGTTATAGCTGGCCTTTGAAAGATCCTTTAAGGGCTGAATGATGCTGTAAAGAATCACCATGTAGAAGATAAAGGTAGGCGCATCAATGGGCGAATGGTCTGAGAAAATCAATGTACCACCGTACCAAAGTACCAAAACGATGAGGCAAGTGCCCAGGAACTCACTCACGGGGTGTGCTGACGACTGACGAATAGCCACGCGGTTTGAGGCTTCGCGAAACTCATTGGCGCTGGCATCAAAACGCTTACACATCTTATCTTCGGCAGTAAAGGCTTTAATGATGCGCATACCGCCAAGCGTTTCCTCAAGCTGAGCCATAGTATCGCTCCATTTACTTTGGGCTTCAAGACTATGACGCTTCAGTTTACGCCCAATCTTACCCATAGCCCATCCCATCAAGGGCAACACCACAATGGTAAAGACGGTCAGTTCCCAAGACGTGTAAAGCAACACGCCAAAGTAACACACCAAAAGGATGGGGTTCTTTATGAGCATCTCAAGCGAACCCGTCACTGAGGTTTCAATCTCATTCACGTCGCCACTCATGCGGGCAATGATATCCCCCTTGCGCTCTTCAGAGAAGAATGAAAGCGGCAGCGACACGATTTTGTGGTACACCGAAGAACGGATATCACGCACAATGCCCGTACGCATGGGCACCATAATCGCAACAGAGGCAAAATAACAACTCGTTTTGAGTAGCGTTGCAACCACCAAAAACGCCCCAATAAGGAGCAATGTGGTTGACGCCCCATAAACCGCAATCAGTTCGGTGGTGTAATAATACAGATTATTGACCACGATATCCTTCATCCCCACGCCTGCTGCATCCCAAGGAATAAACTCATACTTCTGCGTGTCAATGCCAAAGAGCAATTGCAACATCGGAATTAACGACACAAAAGAAAACACATTGAGTACTGCCGACAAGATGTTAAACAACAACGAGCCCGCAAGGTAGCGCTTGTAAGGATACACATAGCGCATGATGATTTTAAAGAATTCCTTCATATTCGGGAGTTTACGGTTCTTGTAACGAGAAAGTTAGTAAACGAGGAGATTAGTAAGGATTTTGATTGTAACAGCTGAAAGACCCAAGATAACCAAGTAATGTTCCGCAGGACCATGGAGCGCTGCTCTCAATGCGTCACGCTATCCTTTTCTGCCAAAGTCAGCAGGTATTTCGCCCCACTTTGAAGTTTCCCACTTCATGATGGGCGTGGTGATGGCGTGCGTATGCAACCAATTTTCAGCACGCGCCACGAGTTGCAAGACGGGTGCCGATTTATCGTTCAGGGGCAACGTGGTTTTACACTTTTTATGCTTCAACCACAACAAGGCATTGCGACTGTCAGAGTAGATGGGCAAGAATTTACCCGCCTTATCCATCATAGCCAAAGCATGCACAATCGCTAAAAACTCACCAATGTTGTTCGTGCCAAAGGCTGGACCATAATGAAAGAGTTCCTTGCCTGTGCGTAAGTACACGCCTCGATACTCCATCATTCCTGGATTCCCACTACAGGCGGCATCAACTGCAATAGCCTCAGCAGGTACTCCTGGGGGTAAGTGCAAGGGATCAAAAACAGGACGTGCCGCTTTAGGAGCCGCAGCCTTACTGCTCTTACCCTTCTTACCAACATAGTCTAACGGTCCATCCTCATAAGCCCTTTTAGCTTCTTCAAGACTACCAAAAGCTTTAAAAACGGCCTCAGGATAACCCTTCACTTGAGCTTCAGCTTCCGACCACGACGTATAAACACCAGGTTTAACGCCTTCCCAAACCACATAAAACTTTTGTTTCTTAGACATATATATATTAAGGTAGGTTCTATCAATTAGGAATCTCGTCAAAACATCTATAGCATATCGAAAAACCTAATTTCCACATCAAGCCGCGCGGCGGCTGTCTTTGCGCGCTATGCCTACATTCTTTCGGGCATCTCAATACCGAGTAAGCCCATGCCCAAGCGGATAACCTTTGCTACATTCTGCGAAAGCACGAGGCGGAACACCTTCTTCGCTTCATCGGTTTCACGAAGGATGCTGAATTCATGATAGAATTGGTTGTATTCCTTCACCAACTCATAGCAATAGTTTGCAATGGTTGAGGGTGAGTAATCCACACCTGCGGTCTTCACCACTTGTGCGAACTCAGCCACATGCTGGATAATTTCCTCTTCCTTTGTAGAGAGTTCTACAGGCATATCCAACACTTCGGGCACGCTAATTCCTGCATCCTGCGCCTTGCGAAGGATTGAACGGATACGGGCGTAAGTGTATTGAATGAAAGGACCGGTATTACCGTTGAAGTCAATACTTTCTTCAGGGTTGAAGAGCATATTCTTGCGGGCATCTACCTTAAGGAGGAAGTACTTCAAAGCACCCATACCGACGATGCGTGCCACTTCTTGCTTTTCTTCCTCGCTCATATCCTCAAACTTACCAGCCTCATCGCTGGTTTGGCGTGCCTGGCGCACCATTTCTGCCACCAACTCATCGGCATCAACAACAGTACCTTCGCGGCTCTTCATCTTACCATTTGGCAATTCCACCATACCATAAGAGAAGTGCACCAAACCCTTACCCCATTCAAAGCCAAGCTTATCGAGCAGGATTGAAAGCACCTGGAAGTGGTAGTTTTGTTCGTTGCCCACCACGTAAACCATCTTATTGATGGGATAATCCTGGAAGCGCAACTTCGCAGTACCGATATCCTGAGTCATATAAACCGAAGTACCATCTGAGCGCAACAACAACTTTTCATCTAAGCCGTCGCCTGTAAGGTCAGCCCAAACTGAACCATCTTCACGCTTGTAAAAAAGGCCCTTTTGCAAACCTTCAATCACCTTTTCACGACCTTCAAGGTAGGTATCGCTTTCATAGTAAATCTTATCGAAGCTCACACCGAGTGCCTTATACGTTTCATCGAAACCTTCATACACCCACTCATTCATCTTGCGCCACAAAGCACGCACTTCACGGTCGTTATGTTCCCATCTCACGAGCATCTCACGCGCTTCCTTCATCAAAGGTGCTTCAGCCTTTGCCTTTTCCGTAGCAGCTTCGGCATCCATACCTTCAGCTTCATACTGAGCGGCGAGCGCCTTCACTTCCTCACGGTAGTGCTTGTCGAACGCCACGTAATAGTCGCCAATCAAATGGTCGCCCTTCTTACCTGATGATTCGGGCGTTTCACCATTGCCATACTTCTGCCAAGCCAACATCGACTTACAGATGTGGATACCACGGTCGTTCACGATATTGGTCTTCACCACACGATTGCCATTAGCCTCAGCAATCTGTGCCACAGCCCAACCTAAGAGATTGTTGCGCACATGGCCCAAGTGGAGGGGCTTATTGGTGTTGGGCGAAGAATATTCAATCATCACGAGCGGTGAGCGTTCTGTGGCTGCCACAAAACCATATTTTGCATCGGCGTTGATCTCATTGAGAAGTCCGATCCACGCCGCAGGTGATATCACGAGATTCAAGAAACCCTTAATCACATTGAACGACGACACCACGTTGGTGTTCGCCATGAGGTATTCACCAATCTGTTGTGCTGTTTCCTCAGGTTTCTTTTTAGAGATACGCAAAAATGGGAAAACCACCAAGGTGAGATGGCCTTCAAATTCTTTCTTAGTTTTTGAGAGTTGTACTTGTTCGGCTGTCACTTCCTGGCCGTACAAGCTTTGAATTGCAGCAATCACCGCTGCAGAGAGTTGTTGTTCTATTTTCATATTGTTTTAAACAGCTTCTAAATCCTCGCAAATTTACATTTTTTCAATGGAGTACGCAAATTCAGTTTACCTTGTGTGCAAAATAGCCATAAAAAAAAGTAATTTTGCCAATGGTTAAAGGAATACATTGACAATTTTACTTCACAATCCCACTCCATCATGAGCATACTCATCAAAGGCGCACGCGTCAATAACCTCAAAAATATTGATTTAGAAATTCCTCGAGATAAACTCATCGTCATTACTGGACTTTCGGGTTCAGGAAAATCGTCATTGGCGTTCGACACGTTGTATGCCGAAGGCCAACGCCGCTATGTTGAGAGTTTATCAGCCTACTCCCGACAGTTTTTGGGACGCATGCATAAGCCTGAATGCGATTACATCAAAGGACTCCCCCCTGCCATTGCCATCGAACAAAAGGTAGTAGCGCGTAATCCACGCTCTACGGTGGGCACCTCAACCGAGATTTATGAGTATCTGCGCTTACTCTTTGCCCGCATTGGGCGCACGTTCTCACCCATCAGCGGTGTTGAAGTCAAGCACCACACCGTTGCTGATGTGGCGCAGTGCGTCCTGTCCTACCCTGCCGGCACGCGCTTCACGGTTCTTGCCCCCATGCGCGTTCATGCCGGACGCACCTTGCGCCAACAATTGGAGATTGACCTTCAGCAGGGATTAATGCGCCTGGATATTGATGGCGAGATGGTGCGCGTGGAGGATTTTCTGAGCAGCAACGAACCGGAAGCAATTGAAGCATCGCCCGAGCGCATGCAATCGTTGTACTTGCTCATCGACCGCCTGGCGGTGGACAATTCCACCCCTGCCCAAAACCGTTTGGCGGAGTCCGTACAAACGGCCTTTTTTGAAGGACATGGCACATGCACCGTGCGTTTCTACCCTACGAAGGAGACCCACACGTTCAGCGAACGCTTTGAAGCCGATGGCATGACCTTTGAGGAACCTTCCGACAATATGTTTTCGTTTAACTCGCCCATCGGAGCTTGTCCTGAGTGTGAAGGCTTTGGACGCATCATGGGGATTGACGAACAACTCGTGGTGCCCAACTCAACGCTCAGCGTGTACGACGGTGCGGTGTTCTGCTGGCGCGGTGAAAAGATGGGTGAATGGCGAACGGAGTTTTGCCGACGTGCCACAGCCTATAACTTCCCTATTTTTGAACCTTACTATAAACTCACGCCCGAACAAAAGAGTTTTCTTTGGCATGGCGACCCCAAACTAAAAGAACAGGGCGAATGGAACGTGTGCATTGATGAGTTCTTCAACATGCTGCGCGAGAACCAATATAAAATCCAATACCGCGTGATGCTGTCGCGCTACCGTGGCAAAACGGTGTGCCCCACATGTGGCGGGTCGCGCCTGAAACCTCATGCCGCCTACGTGAAGGTGGGGGGCAAGAGCATCACGGACTTGGTGCGTTTACCCATCTCGGAACTGCAAGAGTTCTTTAACACCCTTCAGCTCACCGAGCATGAAACCTCCGTCGCCACACGTCTGCTCACGGAAATCAAAAACCGTCTTTCGTTTTTGACGGACGTTGGATTGTCGTACCTCACCCTTGACCGCCTCAGCAATTCACTCTCGGGAGGTGAGAGCCAGCGCATTAACTTAGCCACTTCGTTGGGTTCGGCATTAGTGGGGTCGCTCTACATCCTTGACGAGCCCAGCATCGGTCTCCACCCACGCGACACGGATCGCCTCATCAGCGTTCTTAAGAAGTTGCGCGACCTGGGCAATACCGTGATCATCGTGGAGCACGATGAAGAGATTATGGCTGCAGCCGACTACATCATTGACATCGGTCCTGAAGCCGGACGCAAAGGAGGCGAGGTGGTATTTGCCGGCGCCTCGGGCAGCTGGCTCAAAGACAACAAACAACAAACGGCAGGACATAAGGTGGACACCCAATTATTGGAGCGCTCACACACCCTAAAATACCTTTGTGGCTTAGAACAAATTGAAACGCCACCTTCACGACGCCGCTGGAACCATAAGATTACGCTGCGCGGTGCCCGACAAAACAACCTCAAGGGCATTGATGCGGAGTTCCCCTTGAACGTGATGACCGTGGTGACGGGTGTGAGTGGTTCGGGCAAATCAACCCTCGTGCGGGACATCTTCTACAGAGCCCTGAAGCGCCACTTCGACGAACCTTGCGACCGTCCGGGTGAGTTCCTGGCGCTTGAAGGCGACCTCTCATGCCTTAAGGGCATTGAGTTTGTGGACCAAAACCCAATTGGGAAGTCATCGCGCTCCAACCCCGTGACCTATGTCAAGGCTTACGATGAGATCCGCAAACTCATGGCGGCACAACCGCTGTCGAAGCAAATGGACTTCACACCGCAGCACTTTTCATTCAACACCGACGGCGGACGATGCGAGGAATGCAAGGGCGAAGGTTCGGTAACGGTTGAAATGCAGTTTATGGCCGACCTCGTTCTAACGTGCGACGCCTGCAATGGCAAGCGTTTCAAAAATGAAATTCTGGAGGTGCGCTTTGCGGATAAGAACATCCACGATATTCTTGAGATGACCATCAACCAAGCCATTGAGTTCTTCACGGAACACAAGCAAGAGAAGATTGCCAACAAACTCAAGCCCTTGCAAGATGTGGGACTGGGCTACATCCACCTCGGCCAACCATCATCAACGCTTTCTGGCGGTGAAAACCAACGTGTTAAGTTGGCATACTACTTAGGCTTGGAACGCAGTGAGCCTACCCTCTTCATCTTCGACGAACCCACAACGGGCTTGCACTTTCACGACATTAAACGCCTGCTCCGCTCCTTCGATGCACTCATCGCTCGCGGCCACACCGTGCTAATTATCGAACATAACATTGATGTTATTAAATGCGCCGACCACATCATCGACCTCGGTCCTGAGGGCGGTGATCAAGGCGGTAAGATCGTTGCCGTGGGCACCCCCGAGGACTTGGTCAAACAAGGCGTGGGCTACACCGCGCGCTTCTTAACAACGAAGTTACAAGAGCGATAGTAATTTTTCAGAGCTCTCAAAAACCTTAAAAAACCTCAAACACATAAATCTTTATTTCTGTGGGACTTTTCATCAAAAAATCATTATCATCACTTCTGGCTGAAGCCTCCGAGGAGGGGGCTTCTTCACTGAAGCGCGTACTGGGTCCTTTTGGGCTCATTGCCTTTGGCGTTGGCGTCATCGTGGGTGCGGGTTTATTTTCCGTAACGGGCATGGTCGCTGCAGAATACACGGGTCCAGCCATTACCCTTTCATTTATTATCGCTGCCATTGGCTGTTGCTTTGCAGGTCTGTGTTATGCGGAGTTTGCATCAATGATTCCGGTTTCGGGCAGTGCCTACACTTATTCATACGCCACAATGGGCGAACTCATGGCATGGACCATGGGATGGGTGCTGGTATTGGAATACACCGTAGCCTGCACCCTGGTATCTATGTCGTGGAGCGGTTACCTGTCACAATTCTTGGCAGGCATTGGGCTTGTCATTCCGCCTGAATGGTGTTCCGACCCCTTGAGTGGCGGTTACGCCAACCTTCCGGCCGCCTGTATCGTCGTGCTGATGAGTTTGTTTGCCATGCGCGGCACCACCACAAGTGCGTGGATGAACCATTTGATTGTTGCCCTTAAGGTGGGGGTCATCCTGGCCTTTATCATTCTCGGTTGGCAATACATCAATACCGACAATCTCATGCCCTACATTCCTGAAAACAGCACTGGCGTCTTTGGTGAATACGGATGGTCGGGCATTCTTCGCGGTGCTGCCGTTGTATTCTTCGCCTATATCGGTTTCGACTGCGTGAGTTGTGCGGCTCAGGAAACGAAGAACCCGAAGCGCAACATGCCCATAGGTATTTTAGGTTCGCTGTTGGTGTGCACAGTGCTCTACATCATCTTTGCCCATGTGCTCACAGGCGTTTGCCATTACAGCGCCTTTGCTGGACATGAAGGCATCGCCCCCATCGGTGTGGCGATTCAACAGATGGGTGATGCTGGTGCCGATGGCATCATACAGCCCGCCTATCCTTGGTTGAACCGTGCCGTGACCTTAGCCATTCTCTTTGGTTATTGCTCCGTCATTTTGATGTTGCTTATCGGACAAAGTCGCATCTTCATGAGCATGAGTCGTGATGGACTGCTCCCTGGTTTCTTCTCAAAGATTAATCCCACCACGAAAACGCCCTTACGCAACAATATCTTCTTCATGGTGCTTATCGCCTTCCTCGCAGCCTTTGCTTCCCCACAAATGGCAGGCGAACTCACCAGCATCGGCACGCTCTTTGCCTTTGCCCTCGTTTGTGCAGGCGTACTCATTATTCGCCGCACCATGTCCGATTCGCCGCGTGGGTTTAAAACGCCCCTGGTGCCCTACGTACCCCTACTCGGCATTTTGGTGTGCGCCAGTTTGATGCTCTTCTTACCTGCCGACACATGGATCCGCTTCATCATCTGGATGCTCATTGGACTTGACTGCTACGGTGCCTACGGCATGCATCGCTCGCACCTGGCACCCACCGACGGATCACGCCGTCGCGGCACCACGTTCTTCAATGTACTTGGCATCGCCCTCGGTGTGCTCTGTATCATTGCCGGCATCTGGCACCAACAAACCGTGGGCACCCATGCCGACACCACCCTCTTCATCGTATCCATAACCTTCGGCCTCTTCCACATCGCCTGGTACACGATTAAGGTTACTTTGACGCCGAAGAGAGTTGAGAGATGAGAGTTGAGAGATGAGAGTTGAGAGAAGCCATCCGGCATGTAGGGGCCGATCACCGTGTCGGCCCGTCGTGGATCAACGCACAAACCGCACAAATCCGTGCATAGAATCTCTAGAAAATCTAGAACATCTAGAAAATCTAGTTCATCTAGAATATCTATAGTCTCTATAACCCCTATAGCATCTATAGCTCCTATAGCATCTATAGCCCCTATAGCATCTATAAAAACATTCCCCCCACTGCAGCGCGCTGCGGTGGGGGGATTATTAATAACCAAAAATCTTTACTTCACGGTAATCTTGAAAGAGCGCACGGCAACGCCGGCTTTCTGAATCACCACAACGTAAGTGCCGGCTTGGGCTTGACCTAAGCGAATTTCCTTGACTTCGCCCGAGCGTGCCTCAAGCACTTGGTTCGCCACTTGCTGACCTGCTACGTTATAGACAGATACCACAAACGTACCGTCCTCTGCAAAGAGCACATCGGCCTTATTGTCGAAGGCTGAAGGATAAATCATATAGCCTGCTTCGGGGTTGCCATTCACATTTTCTATCGAGGTGGCATTCACCACGATGTATTCAGTGATGGTCTTTGTGGTTGTACCCCAAGAGTTGGTTGCTGTAAGGGTGATGGGATATTCGCCTGTTGCAGGGAATGCCACTTCTGCTTCGTTTGAAGCCGAACTTTGAACCTTTGCACCTTCAACCATCCACTTTGAAGATTCGTAAGCAATGTTATAAACACCTGTGAGCGAAGGCACACCGAGTGCTGTGGTCAATTGATTTTGCTTGTAATCCGTAGTGACATTGTTTTCACTCTTGCCAATGGTCATGTATCCACCTGGCACGCGCTTTGAACCTCGACCTAAGTTGGGGAAGTAAATCTTACCCTCATCATCGGTTTCTGTAGTTTCAAACGTGAAGTAACCTTCAAGTCCGGTGGGCGCCTTATCGTAGCCCTTCATGGCCTCAAGCACTTCCGCTGGTTTGAGTGCCTTACTCCATATTTGCACTTCGTCCACCCATCCAGTGAATGACGCGAGGTTGGTCATTGAACCACCCACGTAGAAGTTCGCACCCTTCCAGTCCTTCGGACCTGCTCCGCGCGATTGCGTATCAACAATGAGCTTACCGTTCAGGAACACGCGTGCCACTCTGTTGTTCTTCACCACACAGAGGTGATACCAGGTGTTGGGTTGCAAAGTATAGCCATCCGAGAGTCCATCCACATCGTTGTTGTGTTCGTAGTTGGGTGTTCCTGCTGGAGGTCCGTCAAAGTTAATTGAGATTTCATTGGGTGCGTTGTTGCGACCAATGTTATTCTTTGCAGCATAGCCTTCTGGACGGATAGCTGTCCACATTTCGCCCCAAACGGATTCAGTCCAAGTGCCTCCGTAGTTGCGGTTAACCTTTGTCATCAAGAGCGTACCGAGCGAAGCATGCTCAAACTTCTCAACCTTAAACCACAATGCAAATGAATTTGCGGCATACTTGCTCATAATGTCTGAATCGACCGTAAACTGGTAAGGTTCTTGCATGTAAAGCGATTGCGAAACGGTACAGGGATTACCGCCATACGTCGTACCATCATTCATATCGGCACTCACCTTCACGGGCGCATTGGCAGCCACGTCGTTTGTCGCGATGGTCATGGCATTGATTTGTGGCAAACGACCTGTTTCTTCGGGCGAGATCAAGATAATTGAACGATTCATGATGGTTTGTTCATCTGAAATCACCTCAACATCGTAGCTACCCACCTCAGGCAATGACATGGTCAAAGAGAGTTTGCTTTCTGCAGAACCCACCTTCTCGCCTGTCAATGCATTGTAAATATTAAAGTCGCACGCAGGGTGGTTGGGGTCTTCAAAACCAATGGTAAATTCTTCATTGGGTTTAATCACTTCCTTATCGATGGTGAGCGTTTCAATCATCGTCAGTTCCTTTTCAATGACTGGGGTCCAGGTGATAGGACTTGCCGCCTGGCCATCAAGCCCTATGGCACGCACACCAATCTGAAGACCAGAGATCGTGGGGTCGAGCGGTGCATCAACCACATAGGCAGCCCATGATGTTGTGGCAGTGACCAACGTTTCCTTTTCACCTTGCTTCACATACACTTCATAGTACCATGCCCCTACTTCTTCGTTATACACTGGGCAACCATCGTATTCCGCTGGGCGTGTGGCAGGCGTACCCATGTCAAACACTACCTTGATATCGGCACGGTTGTACAAGCGCTTCATGACTTCCGAATGGGTGATCGTTGGGGTATTGGGCGTCACGGCGAATGAAGCAGGCACGAATGCCATTTCACCGAGGAGCACTTCAAAATTCTCGGGGGTTGCTTCAGCAGAAAGGCCCACATAGCCAATCACGTCGCCAGCACTTAAATTCAAGTCCGAAGCCTTAAACGTTGCTGTGGTCCATTCGCCCTTCTTGCCATTGGGGAGTTTCACGGTTTGGAATTCAGCTGTTGCGCCATCCTTAGCCACCATCAGCTTCAAACCACTTTCTTCGCCTGAATTGATTTTATACACCAGGCGGAAGGCATCTGCCGCATCCTCAACCATCCATCGTGTGGCAAAGAGGCGCACATCGGAACGATCGGTCTTTCCATGTAGTTTCAAGCATGAACCGCCAAACCAGGCATCGTCGTACGTAAAATCTACCTGTAGGGCATCTGCGGGCACGGTCTTACCATCGCCATTATCAATCCACCAACGCCATGTGGGCAACAAATCCTGAACGCCCCAGTTGTACCACTTATGCGCCCATGTCGTTTCGCCATTCTTATTGAAGAAACGACCATTACCCAGGTTAAAGCGCGACACGAAGGGTAGGTCATTGAGCGTAGAGCGTTCACGAACTGCCTTCGCATAGCCATGCCAATCAGAGAGGTCGGAGTAGGAAGAGGTAACAGTACCGCCCTTGAGTGCGGGCAACTGAAGCACGTTGCGGTTACCACCCGAGAACAGCATTTCCTGTTTCTTCTGATATTCGTTCTGCACGGCGTAATCGCTCTGTCCACCTTCGGTTGAAGAGATATAGAGCTGCGAACGGTCATGAGCACCCCACACAACGATTGAAACGGGGTTGTCCATTAAGGCCTGCCAACCAGCATTTCCAGTTTGGCCATAGCCACGTCCCTGCATATCAAAGCCTGCATACACATCAAAGGTGCTGCGTCCCAATTGCTTCGCAGCCTCAGCCGATTGCTTCAATCCATCGGCCGACCAGTTGTAATTCAAGAAATAGACATCCGTCACAGGCTGATCCAACTCTTGATTGTGGAACCACTTATCGTTGCCGCCAATGGTGAGTTTACAACCGTTATCACTCAAAGCACCAGCATTGCTCACAAAGGCGTACCAATCCACGTGAAAGGGCCAATTCAGTTCATCAGCCACACGATGGCACTCTGCAAGGAAGCCCTGAACGGCTTGATTGACATTGGCTGCCCAGTTGCCTTCTGGGTTAAAGGTCAACCCTGTAATGCCATAGTAACGGAGGAACTTAATCAGCTTCTCGGCATAAAGGTAATTGCCATCCCAGTCCGTTTCTGCCAATTCATAAAGGGTTTTACCTGGTTCGTTCAATGCATTGACGGGTGTTGCCCAATCAATGAAGTACGTACATCCCGTGCGCACCCCATTGCGGTGTGCCACGTCGTTGAATGCCCCGGGCACACGCCACCAACCATTCGACCAATTGGAGTGGGTGTTGAGGTACTGCCACATATTGAAGTTATCGCCATCGAAGTTATAGCGGGGCAGCGGACCCCATTTCTTGGTCATTTCGCCTGTTGGCGCACACCAGGAAAAGTACTTGTCGTTCTCATCATTGAGATCGTCGTTAGCCCAATCGCCTGGGATAAATCGATCCTTAAGTGGCACGCGCGAGATAAAGAAATTCTCATCAACGTAATTGTCGCCTGTACCAAAGTTCTTGCCTGGTTCCCAGTTCTTGAGGGCTTCAACTAAATTCTCAGGCGTAGCATACTGCACGTACATCTCATGCGTAGGCACACTCTGCGCCAGCGCACCGACTGTCGAGAGTAAGAATGCCGAAAGTAGAGGTAATCGTTTTTTCATAGTATTCAAATATGGTATTTAAAATATTTCGGTCAGAAAACAAAAGATTCTTCTTTGCGAAGGTAGGAAGATTTTTAAAGATTATAACAATTTTTTGACTTAAAAAATGTTGAACAAATCCACTATCTGTTTCCAGAACACCCATAAAATACTTGCAGCCCGAAAAAATGCCGCAGCAAGCTTCGCATTCTTCGCTCACCTTATCGTATCTTTACATAAAATACTGGCGGCTCGGAAAAATGCTGAAGCAAGCTTCGCATTTTTCTCTCGCCTTATCGTATCTTTGCAGTTGAGAGAGAGAAGATAGTTGAGAGAGGAGAGTTGAGAGTTGAGAGAAGCCATCCGGACGGTTTAGGGGCCGATCTCCGTGTCGGCCCGAGGTGGATCCATGCACAAATCGCACAAATCCGTGCCTAGAATCTCTAAAACATCTAAAATCTCTATATTATCTAAAAAATCTATAGTCTCTATAGCATCTATCGCTCCTATCGTTTCTATTTCATCCACTGCTTCAGCTTGCATTCTGCTCATCCGTCTTTAAGGACCTTAATGACTTTAACGACCTTAATAACCAAGGCGCTCTACTCATTTATATGGGACAGGTGCGTTGATCCACCACGGGCCGACACGGTGATCGGCCCCTACCTCTCCTCTTTCACCCTCAACTCTCAACTTCTTAACGAGCCAAAGGCTCCTCTTAACCTCTTAACGGACCTTTAGGTCCCTCTTAACGAGGCGAAGCCTCTTCTCTAAACTCTAAACTCTCAAAAGCCACAAATAAATACCTATATATAATATGAAGAAGTTTTCTCTAAAGATTTTCCTTTCTGGACTTTGCTTATGGCTACAGGCGCTGCATTCGCCCAAGAGCTTAAGCCCATTCACATCATTCCACAGCCTGTCAAGGTGGAACAAAGTGTGGGCACATTTACCCTGCCCGAGAAGGTGGTTATCGCCTACGACGCCTCAATGAGCGACCAGGCTCAATACCTTCAGGAACTTCTGGCGCAGTCAACCGGACGCGTGGCGGTTCTTAAGGCAGGCAAGACCAAGGGTACTATTGTGTTGCAAAAGAGCAACGAAATGAAACCCGAAGGTTATGCACTTTCTGTCACGCCCAAGGGCATCCGCATCAAGGCTGCTGACCCCAATGGGGCATTTTATGGCATTCAGTCCCTGCTCCAGTTGTTCCCCGCAGAGATCTACAGCGCGCGTTGGCAACGCCACACCACCTGGGAAGCGCCCTGTGTAGAGATTGCCGATGCGCCCGAACGTCCGTGGCGTGGCATGATGCTCGACGTGGCACGTTACTTCTACGACAAGACATTTGTCAAGAAATACATCGATATGATGGCGATGTATAAATTGAATAAATTACAGTTCCACTTAATCGACGACTCGGGATGGCGTCTTGAAATCAAGAAATACCCACGCCTCACTGAAGTTGGTGCTTGGGCTGGTCCTGATGCCAAGCGCCTGGGCGGTTTCTACACGCAGGAGGATATTCGTGAATTGGTGGCTTATGCCAAGGTACGCGGCGTGGAACTGATCCCTGAAATAGAGTTTCCAGCCCATATCCTTTCAGCTGTCGTGGCCTATCCCTGGTTGAGCTGTACGGGTTTGCAGCATGAAATGCCCACGCAACACTTCATCAGCCGCGACCTGCTCTGTGCAGGAAAGGAAACGTCCATACAATTCCTGAAGGACGTCATGGAAGAAACGGCTGAGCTGTTCCCTTCTGCCTATGTGAATATCGGTGGTGATGAAGCGGTTTATAAGCGTTGGGAACAATGCCCCGACTGTCAGGCATTGATGAAGCGCGAGGGACTGAGCAAAGCGTCTGAATTGCAGGGTTACCTCACCAACGTCGTCGCCAAAATGATGAAAGAGAAGAACCGCACCCTCATCGGCTGGGAGGAAATCATCATGCGTGGCAAGGTGAATGAACCTGTCGTGGCGCTCATCTGGCACAATGTGGCGGACTCTATTCATGCCACAAACACAGGGCATAAAGCCATCCTCACACCTGCCACACACATGTACCTGGACTTCCCCGAAAAGCGCATTCCAGGCGAGGTACAGGCAGCCACATGGATGCCCCCCATCTCCCTTGAGAAGTGCTATTCCATGCCCGTCAATGACTACTCGGCTCAATCCACAGTAATTGGCGTACAGGGTTGCTACTGGAGCGATCAATTTATTCATGGCAATGCCTTGCAGGAACTGACGCCGCTCCATGAAAACCGCTCGGAAAACTATGCGGAGTACCTCACCTTCCCCCGCTTGTTGGCTTTGAGCGAAGTGGCTTGGATGAAGCAAAGCCAACGCAATTTTGAGAATTTCCGCACACGCCTTGGTGCGCACTTTGCCAAGATGGACCACAAGGAATGCCATTACCGCTTACCCGAACCACGCATCATCAAGGAAGAGAAAATGGAAGGGGGCGAAACACGCTTCACGCTGACCTGCGACGTACCTGGTGCAGAAATTAAATACACCACAAACGGCAAATACCCGACCGTACATTCGCCCAAATACACCGCACCCATCACCCTTGAAAAGCGCGAGGACCTGCGTGCCATCACCGTCGTATCACCCTCGCAGTATTCATTGCCCCTGTACTTCGCCCCCGACTACTCAGCCTACAAGGCCTATGGCGAACACGTGTTCACCTGGGAACCCTTGCGCATCCAAACAAAGCCAGCACAATGGCGCTTTGAAGTAACAGGCAAGATTTCAGGCAACGGCACCTACGAACTCACCATCATCCCAACACGTGGCGACAGCCCGGTACAGTTGGGAAATCTCAAACTGTGGAAGCGCCAGGAATTAATGGCAGAGGTTCAAGCCAACACCGTGGTTAAAACCGAACAAGCCCCATTCACCTACCGCTTCACCCTGGACGGCTTTGAAGCAGGCACACCATTCCATATTGAATTGGAAGGATATGCCCCCCAAGGCAACAACACCTCGGGCATGATGTTCTTGCGCCGCATTGAAAACCAATAAGGCAACGATCGACCTAAAAAAAACAAAAAAAAGCGGGCGTGTCAAAATTCGCATTTTGACACGCCCGCTACGTATTAGAATAGCATTTATTTGATTTGATAGAGGCTATAGGGAACTATAGAAACTATAGATTCTATAGGAGCAATAGAAACTATAGGCACTATAGATTTTCTAGATGTTCTAGAGATTCTATGCACGGATTTGTGCGATTTGTGCGTTGATCCACCTCGGGCCGACACGGTGATCGGCCCCTACACAACATCCATGGCGATTGATGCATTGGACGACGACGGGCCGACACGGTGATCGGCCCCTACATGCCGGATGGCTTCTCTCAACTCTCAACTCTAAACTCTCATCTCTTCTTAACGAGGCGAAGCCTCTTCTCTCAACTCTCAACTCTCTACTCTCTACCCCTTACAAGCCTCATACAACCTCTTATAGAACGGGTGCTGGCACAAGGTATCTACGCTGCCCAGCACAATGAGTTTGTAGCGTGCTCGGGTAATTGCCACATTCATACGGCGCAGGTCGGACAGAAAGCCGATTTGCCCTTGTGCATTATCGCGCACCATCGACACAACGATAACATCACGCTCCTGTCCTTGAAATGCATCGACCGTATCAATGGTGATGGCTTTCTTCAGCGGTTTCAGTACCTCATCGCGTTTTATTAAATGACGCAGATAATGCACCTGGGCCCGATATGGCGAAATCACGCCGAAGTCCACACGCTCTTCCTGTAAGCGGTGAATACCCATTTTCTGGACGTAGCCGCGCAGAGCTTCCAGAGTGAGGCGGGCTTCCGTTTTATTGATGCGCCCGTAGGATGCACCCACGAAGGCTTCGTGATGGATGGGTTGTGCGTTTTCGGCAGATGGTTCGGGTTCTTCACCCACAACCACAGTCCCTGAAGTATCTATCCATTGCAAGGGCACATCCAGTTCATCAAGCAATGAACGGTGGCGCACCTCGGGTGCTGCTGTGAGGCGCCCTTGATAAAACCAATCGGATGAGAAACGCATGAGCGCCTCATTCATGCGGTATTGCACCGTAAGCAGATGCACGCACTCGGGTTTGCGCACGGCGAGGTGTTCCATCAGCGTCACCCCCAACCCACCCCGCAGGGCTTCAGGACTTTTTATCGTGGGCGGTAGTTGTTGGTGGTCGCCTGCCAAAATCACCCTATCGGCACGCTGAAGGGGAATCCAGCACGCTGCCTCCAGGGCTTGTGCCGCCTCATCAATAAAAAGGGTGTGGAAGTGTTGCCCCACCAAAAGAGGATTGGCAGCGCCTGTGAGGGTGCAACTCACCACGCGCGACTGACTGAAGAGGGCTTCTTTAATGCGCATCTCAAGCTCCTCAGCACGCTCACGCAGGCGTGCAATCTTCTGATGAAAATTAGACGCCCGTTCCTTGCGTGGCTGGGCATAGAGTTGTTTGATGGTGCGGCGCAACTGCCATAAATCCGAGTAATCGGGGTGTGCGGCAAAGCGATGTTCATAGGTGTGCTCCAACATATCGGGTGTCACACGCGTTGGATTGCCAATGCGCAGAATGGGGATGCACCGTTGCGCCAACTGCGTACAAATCCAATCGACGGCCGTGTTGCTTTGCGCACAAACCAGCACTTGCGACTCACGCTTAAGTACCTCGCAGATGGTTTCAACAAGGGTGGTGGTTTTTCCTGTTCCTGGAGGTCCGTGTACCACAAACACATCCTTGGCACGCAATGCCTGCTTTACCGCCATTTCCTGCGAGGCATTGAGCCATGGCAAGCGCAATGGCACGGACGACTCTGAGGTCCACGACAGGGGTGCCGAGGTATGAAAGAGGTCGCGCAAAACAGCCACCCGCCCTTTCTTCGCATCCAGCGTGCGCTTCAGGGCTGAGAGCATCATGCGGTAAGAGTAATCATCAAACTGAAGCATGACCCCCGCCAAATCTAAATTCTGGAGTTCCGCCAAAGCCATTTCCCCCGGAATCTCCACCACCATCCTCGTCTCTTCGGCATAGCTCACCGTAGCCTGGAAATTCAAGCTACGCAAACCGCCATCGCTCGTTTTCTCAAAGAAGCAAACCGGGCGACCGTATTCAAAGTTATGGCTCACCTCCTCATCAGCATTAGTGGCAAGGATCTCCACCACAAAGCGATCCAGCGAATTGTAATAGCTCCGCCCCACCGTGATGGGGTACCAACAATCACCACGCTTCACCTTGCGGTCAATACCCATCTGAGCCACCTCTTCCGTAAAGGCAGCTTTCTCATAGGCATACTCCTTTTGCAGGAGCTCATACTGACGTTGTAAGGAAATGCTTGAAGACATGAATAAAATATTTTTAAGTCCTATGATTTTCTATTAAAACAGATTGCCACGGATTATTTGTGTTCATCCATGGGTTGGAACGTCATCCGCATGGCAGATTATTTGTGAGGATTTGTGCGTGGAATGACGACGGGCCGACACGGTGATCGGCCCCTACATGCCGGATGGTTTCTCTCAACTCTAAACTCTAAACTCTCAACTCTAAACTAATGCACCATTTTCAGCCCAATCACAGAAGCGATGAGGGTGAAGGTGAAAAACAGGCGCCAAAAGGTGGTGGGTTCTTTAAAGAAAACAATACCAATTAGTACGGTGCCCACGGCACCAATACCCGTCCAAATGGGGTAAGCTGTGCCAATTGGAATTTCCTTAATGGCCTTGGAAAGAAACACCATACTGAGGATGTAAAACAAAACAAAGGCGGCATACCATGCCGTTGCTTTACTGCCCACTGCGAGGTTGGCCTTGCCCAGGCAGAACGTGAAACTACATTCAAAAATTCCGGCAAGGATTAAAATAAACCAGTACATAGATAACCAATACGTTCTTCTTGAGGGCTGCAGACTATCCAGCGTCTCCTTCTGAGAACTCTACTTCATGCAAAGTTAGCGAAAAGAGAAACACAGCGAAAGGGAAATTTGTTTTTCTTTACAACGATTTTACCGCAATCAGATTTTATCCTAATTTTGCGCTTAGGTAAAAACCGAAAATTCAAAAGTATCTATAAATTCTATAGCATCTATCGAATGGTCTAAACGGTCTGATGAGCCATAGCGAATAATTGGCTCCGCAGTGTATTAATAAATGTCTAGAATTAGAGAATTATAGAATTTTGGCTCCGCAGTGTATATCAATCAATAAATTCATCATATGATGAATAAATAATTCTCTAATTCTAAAATTCTTGTAAATAAAAAACTTGAAGGTAACTTGATTTTATAATCTAGAATTAGAGAATTAGGCTCCGCAGTGTGTATCAATTAATAAATTCATCATCTTGATAAATAAAAAATAGATAACAATATTCCTTATGGTTCAATCTGAAACTCAACGCACCGTTTGGTTTGATGTTGTGCGCCTCGTAGCGTTTCTTCTGCTCTTAGGTTGCCATGCCACAGATCCGATTAACGCTGCTGCCACCTATGGCAATGCGGTGGCGGCAGTCAGTGCCGATGATGTCGTTTGGGGCACGATCTGGGGTTCTTTTGTGCGTCCCTGCGTTCCTCTATTTGTGATGCTCACTGGGGCCTTGTTGCTTCCTGTGAAGCAGAACATGAAAGCGTTTTATGCCCGTCGCATCCCTCGAGTGCTATGGCCCTTCCTGCTGTGGTCCGTGCTTTATTACCTCACGCCTTGGTTTACCGCACTCCTCGGTGCCGACAAGAGCATCGTGCCCTACCTCTTTAGTTGGGCGGAGAGCGACAGTCAAGCCTTCGCGGATGGCTTCGCTCATATCCTGCGCATTCCGCTCACGTTTCCCTATTTAGCCTGCCACATGTGGTACATCTACCTCCTCATTGGGCTCTACCTCTTTATGCCTATCCTCTCGGCATGGGTAAGCACCGCCACGCGGCGTGAGAAAGAATGGGTCTTGCTGCTTTGGGGCATCAGCACCTGTATGCCTTACATCACTGAATTCGTCAGTCCCTATGCCTTTGGCACGTGTTCGTGGAACAGCTTCGGCACGTTCTACTATTTCGCGGGCTTCAACGGCTACCTCCTTTTGGGGCATTACATCGCGCATCACGTTCAGTGGTCCACCTGGCGCACGCTCATCATCGCCCTCCCCTTAATGGTCATTGGTTTTTGGGTGAGTCACAGCGGTTATCAAGCGATGTTGGCCTTACCCAGTCCCACCCCTGAGCAAATAGAATTATTCTGGACCTATTGCACACCGAATGTCGTGGCCATGAGCCTCGCGTGGATGTTGCTGCTCAAGCAAGTGTCTGTGCGCTCCATTTCAATGTGCCAAGCGCTGCAAAGTATCACGTCCTGCGGTTTTGGAATTTACATGGTGCATTATTTCTTTGTGCGTCCATGCCACGACCTCGTGGGCATGTTGCACTTACCCACCCCCTTCCGCATTCCTGCCGCATCATGCCTCATGCTCCTTATCTCATGGGTCCTCGTCCTGCTGCTCAAGCGCCTGTTTAAGTCCTACGCCCGCTACGTTGTGGGATAGAAAAAAGCGTATAGGTCAAAGTTTATCTCCAGCGGATCACGAGGATCTACGCGTATCATTTATTAAAGTGTAGATATTATTATAAAATAATCGTGATACGTGGAGATATTTGGCAAGCCGCATGGACTCACTTCAGTGAGCAAAAAATCGTGTGAGATCCGTGGCAAGAAAAAAAAAGGAATTACAGTCCAGTAAATAAGTCTCACGCGGAATGCGCAGAATTCGCGGAAGCGCACACACTTTGTTTGTGCTTGCCATCCGGATAGTGGCGCAAGTGTAGCGTGCGCCTCTGCGTATTCCTTCGTGTAAGAGCATTCCTATTCCGCATGGTTTCCGCGATTTCCGCGTATTCTGCGTGAAAAAATTATCTCCAG
>JAGBYN010000099.1 GCA_017628775.1 Bacteroidaceae bacterium
GCACGTTGCTGTTCGTAAGTCTTCAAAAAAACATTTGACTATAGCGACACGAAGTTGTCTATAAAAAGAGGTCCCCCCGGCTTGTGTCATTGAACAGGCCGAGGCTAATGCACCCGTAAAAAGATGGCGTGGTCCGCAACGGTCAATCTCAAAAAAGGGAAGGAAAAGCAATTGCAAATCCCCCCGCAGGGTGTTGCTCACGAAGTTCGCTTGTCCCCCAGCGCTAGGTGCTCGTTGACCCTTCAGAGTGGGTGTTCAAAATTAGGCTTTCTATGAGTCTAAAAAAAAGCATTTTACGCTAAAAAAACCTGCTTTTTATTTCCTCATATCGCTGATTTTTAGTAACTTTACATGTGGATGGGAAAGGTGAAAGAAAGTGATTACGCTGAGGGATTTTTAAGAATTTTTCTAAGAATTTGCATCTCTAAAATGGGCTTAAGAAAAACGCATGCCAAACGTTCGCGTAGAGAAAAGAAAATTGCGGAACTCGAAGCCAAGTTCGCTCAATGAGAGGAAGAGTCTTAAAACAAACGGGGCGCATCGCTGAATGTGGAGCGCGCGTCTCAAAGTTTAGAGAAAACAAATCGGGCACCAATTCTCGGAATTTATTATTCGTTATTCCCTCCCTCTCTCTCTCCACCTCTCTCTCCGATGCGAAACAAAACTGCCGCTCTATCCATATGGTCACGACGCTAAAAATAAAGTTAACTGAGTTTACTTTTGGGCTTGTGTTTTAACGTTCTTTCAAGCAACACATAAAAAATTGGGGCAAAAAAAAATGTGGTCTTGAAGAACGAAAACACGCGCGCCGGAAGAATTCAAAAAAACAAAGATCATGCCGCTATATTTTTTGGTGAGGGGGTGAAAGCATGATGATTGGTGGCGAAAACGTGCCTTCCGATTCCTGCTGCTTCAGCGGAACATCATGGGCGTCCACGACAAAAACGGAGGCGTGAAGGCGGTTGAGTTTTTCAAGTGTAAGCCAAAACGGACCGCTCAGGCAGGGAGCGATTCCCCCCCCAAAAAAGAACCCCCCCCTCCACCCTGATGGGCAAAACACCTTCGTGCGTGATAACGGATAAATACATCGGCAGTCTCAGAGAGCATCTCACCGACCGTGAGCATCAAAAAAAACATTCGCCCAACACCAATCATATAAAAAACGCGCACAAAACACGCCACCGAAACGCTTCAAGCCTAAATTGCATAAACACAACCCACTCCAACCTCATTTATCCCCCACACATTAATGTTATAAACATTTTTATAACTAAATTTGCAGAATGTTGTCAATACGTATCATATGTTTTTTTTAGTTGACACAAAAAAATCATAATAAAACTGCAAAGTATCAATGAACACCTATAACAAACGGGCCTATTCATTTTCCCAAATCAATGCTTATGCCATGCAACATGGACTTTTAATGGGAATATGGCATATCGTCAATAGTCTATCTTTCATCTATAGTGTCATTTCTGGACAAGCGTTTTTGATCAGTTTGCTCATGTTTTGCCTTACTCCCATATGTATTTATTTCCTAACCAATAAATACCGCAAGGAACTACTCCCTCAAAAGACCTTTACGTTAACGCAAGGCTTTTTACACACGTTTTTAATGCTATTTTATGCATCGCTATGGCAAGCTGTGGCACTTTACATTTACATGGGCCATTTTGATCATGGGCAATTGCTTGACAGCTACTTAATGCAAATCCAAGATCCCGCTTTTATTGAAGCCATGCAACAAACAGGCTTAGATCAAGAGCTGCACTTAGCGCTTAATGGTGTCAGTTTAGAAGACGCAATCAAAAACCTCAAAACAATCCCCCCTTCATTTTATGCCTTAATGGTTATAAACACCAACCTCGTATGGGCTCCGCTATTCTCTTTGTTAGTAGCCTTTATAACAAGAAGAACATAAAAGCTAAAAAAAATGTCATTCTTCAAGATATAAACACATCAAATTTATGAATACAAATTACACCCACGACATTTCAATTGTTGTACCTTTATACAACGAAGACGAAAGCATTCCAGAACTCCATGCTTGGATTTCGCGAGTAATGAAAGAACATGGATTTTCATATAATATCTTCTTTATCAACGACGGATCAACCGATAACAGTTGGGCTGTTATAGAAGACCTCGCTCAAAAAGACCCCGACCACGTGCACGGCATTAAATTTCGCCGAAACTACGGCAAGTCGCCCGCGCTCTATTGTGGTTTTAAAGCAGCCACAGGGCGAGTCGTCATCACCATGGACGCCGATCTTCAGGACTCCCCCGACGAGATTCCCGAACTTTACCGCATGATTACCGAAGAGGGCTACGATCTTGTGAGCGGCTACAAACAAAAGCGCTACGACCCCCTTTCAAAAACAATCCCCACGAAGCTCTTCAATGCCACCGCACGCAAGGTTAGCGGCATCAACAATCTGCATGATTTCAACTGCGGCCTCAAAGCCTATCGTCATGAAGTTGTGAAAAACATTGAAGTCTATGGCGAAATGCATCGCTATATTCCTTACTTAGCAAAAAATGCAGGCTTCAATAAGATTGGCGAAAAAGTGGTTCAGCACCAAGCCAGGAAGTTTGGCACCACCAAATTTGGCGGACTTAATCGCTTCGTTAACGGTTATCTTGACTTGCTGTCGCTCTATTTCCTCAACTCCTTTGGCTTGAAACCCATGCACGTATTTGGGTTCGTAGGCACACTCATGTTTTTCTTTGGCTTCGTGGCTTGCGTCATCGTTGGCGTCGATAAATTAATTGATTTATGCAGCCACACCCCCGCACGTTTAGTTACTGAATCACCCTATTTCTACATCGCCTTGACCATGATGATTTTGGGCACACAATTGTTCGTGGCAGGATTTTTGGGCGAACTCATTAGTCGCAATGCAGAAAACAGAAATAATTACCAAATTGAAAAGAGTTTTTAAAGAACCCGTATGAAAATCAAAAAATTTCTCCTTCAGCTCTTTGCGATCCACGCCGTGCTTTTATCATGGAGCTGCTCAGAAGTGGAATGCCCACTTGACTCGGTTGTGGTAATGACATGCGATTTAAAAAATATGGCTACAGGAGAAAAACACACGCTTACCACACCGCTAACAATAACCCCCATGAACAGGGACACCATTTTGCTAAACCAGGCACAAGGCATCAGCAACTTTTGTTTGCCTTTAAAAATCGCAGCCGAGGTTGATACATTTTTATTCAAATTCTCTGATGCTTGGGAAAACAAAGCAATCGACACACTCATCGTAACGCACATCAACCATCCACATTTTCAATCAATTGATTGCCCTGCTTCATTTTTTCACACCATCACGTCAGTGACATGGCGAAATCAAAAAAATTCTTCATTTCCTTCATCAATAGACAGTGTAACCATTAAGCGCGCTTTAGTTGATTATGAAAATACAACCAATCTACAAATATATCTACGCACTGATTTTTAGTGGCCTGTGTATGCAAAGCGTGGCAAGCACCACGCCTACATCAACAGACTCTTTAAAGACTAAAGCGTCACGATCATACGCATCCAAAGAAGAAGCCCGAACCGCATTAGAAAAATACAATGGCATTCCACTATTGAATGGGTTTTCAGTGGGCGTTGATTTATTAAATCCCGTCATAAAAGGATTCGTTTCGTGGAGTCAATACGAGATTTCAACAAGATTAAACCTACATAAGACCTATTTCCCAATATTTGAAATAGGTATAGGAAAATCCAACCACACCAATGATGACACATTCATAAACTACCAAGTAAAATCCCCCTATTATCGCTTGGGCGTTGATATAAATTTTGCAAAAAACAAGAATGCATACAACTACATTTTTGGTGGCATTCGCTATGGATTCTCATCATACGATTACAGCATCAATGGCCCCAATGTCATTGACCCCAATTGGGGAACATCTGTACCCTACTCCATGAACAACCTTCACGGCTCAAAACATTGGGTAGAAATAATTTTTGGCCTTGAAACGCGAATATGGAAAATGATTCACTTAAATTGGAATCTTAAATACAAAACCGGAATTGCTGAAAAATCAAGCCAAATAGGCAAGCCATGGTATGTGCCAGGATATGGCACAAATAAAAACGGCACGTTAGGTGGATCATTCAACCTCATCATCGATTTTTCAAGAAAATAACACACATTTTCTAATACCGACAAAAGCAAATATATGACAAAAAATATATTAAAAGCTATATTCCTTATTTTTCTAATTGTAGCAACCTTTTTTATCTTAAAACGCAACCAAGCCGAGGCGCAAATCGCATATCAAGAAAACACAGGACATATATTTGGCACAAGCTATAAAATGGTTTATCAAGCCTCAAAAAACATGGGGCAAGAACTTCACGAACAATTAAAAAAAGTAGATGCCTCATTATCGATGTTTAACAAGGAAAGCACCCTTTATAAAATCAATCAAAACCAAACCGACACCATCGACGATTTTGTAAACGAAATATTCTTGCTTTCCCAGTGGATATCTCAGCAAACCAATGGCGCGTTCGACTGCACCGTAGCACCAGCCGTCAATGCTTGGGGATTTGGGTTTAAGAACCAAGAAAAAATGACCCCAGAAGTGATAGATAGCCTCAAACAAATCATCGGTTACCAACGCATCAAAATAACCGAAGATGGTCGCCTATTCAAAGAAGACCCTCGCATGATGATTGACTTTAGCGCCATAGCTAAAGGCTTCGGAGTTGACGTGATATCAACCTATTTGAAAAAGCACAACGTCAAAAACTACCTTATTGAAATTGGCGGCGAAATTATAGCAAAAGGGCACAACGCCCAAGGACTTCCTTGGAAAATAGGCATTCAAGACCCCGAAAGCTCCACTTACAACAAGATCATCAACGTCACAAACAAAGCCATGGCAACGAGCGGCAACTACCGTAACTATTACGTCACCACCGACGGACAAGTCATTGCCCATACCATAGACCCCCATACGGCTCAACCCGTTCAACACAGCCTCCTCTCTGCCACCGTCTTTGCCCCATCCTGTGCCATGGCCGATGCCTTTGCAACCGCTTTCATGGTCATGGGTATTGACAAAGCCAAACAAACCATATCTGTGCATAGCGACAGCATTTCCGCCTACTTCATCTATCGCGAAAACGACAGTATAAAAACCTATATGAGTCAAGGCTTTGGTAAATAAAGAACAACACACAGTAGCCCCATCACATCTACTTCTTCTTGGAGGAACACCCACTTTTCCCTATGAACACAAATAGCATTTTTGATCGCCTCCTACTGCTGCCCCTCTTTCAAGGACTAAGCAGAGAAGAACTTATAAAAATCATTGAAAGCGTAAAGGTAGAATTCATAAGCGAGCCGATTCACTCCACCCTCCTCACTCAAGGTCAAAAAGCAAACCACCTCATATTCCTCCTGCAAGGCACACTGCAAATAAAGCACACCGAACCATGTGGCATTGAATTTATCGAAACGCTTCAAGCGCCAAGTGTACTTTTCCCAGAATGCATGTTTGGGCCACAACCTTATGTATCCCACACCATTCAAGCAACCACAGAAGTTCAATTGCTCGGCATCACAAAGCATGATTTAATAACGCGCCTCATTGATTTCACAACATTCCGAATATCCATACTCAATTACTTGTGCCACATTGCCCACAGTAAAAGCATAACAAGATACACCAAGTTCACCCCAGAACAAAACTTCATTTATTTTCTTGAGCGCCAATTCACCAACAAAAATGGATACAAAGAAATAGTCATAAAACTACAAACATTGGCAGATATCCTAAACATATCTCGTCTCAACACAAGCAAGATGTTACATCAACTCGAAAAAGAGCAAGTACTGGAATTGAAGCGCGGCAAAATCATTATACCTCAATTTGAAAAACTAACAAGCAAAGCACATTTTTAAGCAAAAACAAGATCAGCATTTAGTTTTTTTCAAAATCGGAGAGTGAACCATAACCAAAACCAACATTTATATCGTATATCATTTTCAACCCAAATGAGCTGAAGCCCTTGGCATTCGGCTCATTTTTATTTCCGAGCCATTATCAATGACGGCCATTCGGCAAACATCATGTCGTTTACTTTTTTATATATAAGCCCCACCCTGGGTGGCAAGCTGAGCTAATGGCTTATGCACTTTTTGCTTTCAGTCGGCAAGCAAGGGTTCAGGGGCATGATGCAAATTGCGGAGCTCATACAAATCGAACAACATTATATGCTAAGCATTAGAGACGTTTGCCAGACGCCAATAATTATCAATAAATGCGCATACAAAATCAGCACCAGCGCACAATATCAATAATGATTACTTAAAAAGCAAAGAAGCGCTTTAAACAAAAAAACACACCTTTAATGTATTTTTCCAAAATTAATTTTGCTGGGTGAATGTAAAATCATATTTTTGAAGTGCAATAAAAATAAAAGGGTACGAAATAGAGCAAACAAAGCGTAGGTTCCCGAAACCTTCTAAGCGCTTTTCTCTGACGTATCTCTCTCATTTATCATTTATCAAACAAGACATTAACAATCAATTCCAATCCTATGAAAAAGTATAATTTTGGTGCAGGTCCATCTATTCTTCCAGATGA
The DNA here is from genome assembly GCA_017628775.1 of Bacteroidaceae bacterium. Next base: position 6,622 of record JAGBYN010000099.1, read on the forward strand.
GGTTATGAAAGCAACTGCTGAAGCATGTGTAAACTTTAACGGCATGGGCCTTTCTTTGATGGAAATTTCACACCGCACAAAGGATTTCCAAGCTGTAATGGATGAAGCACAAGATTTATTCAAAGAGTTGCTTAACATCCCTGAAGGATATAGCGTTTTATTTGTTGGTGGCGGAGCAAGTTTGCAATTTGCTATGGTGCCAATGAATTTATTGGAAAAGAAAGCCGCATACTTAAACACGGGCGTTTGGGCTAAAAAAGCCATTAAGGAAGCCAAAGCTTTTGGAGAAGTAGTGGAAGTAGCATCATCTGCAGAAAGCAACTATACATACGTGCCTAAAACATTCGATATCCCTACAGATGCAGATTATTTGCATATCACAACAAATAACACAATCTACGGAACAGAATTGCGCACAGACCTCGACAGCCCAGTTCCTGTTGTAGCAGACATGTCGTCTGATATATTCTCACGCCCTATCGATGTATCTAAGTATGCACTTATTTATGGCGGTGCGCAGAAGAATTTGAGTATGGCTGGCGTGACGTTTGTAATTGTTAAGGACGAAATCCTGGGTAAGGTGTCGCGCCACATCCCCACAATGTTGGACTACAGAACTCATGCTTCAAAGGGCTCGATGTTTAACACCCCTCCCGTAGTGCCCATCTATTGCGCCCTGCAAACGCTCAAATGGATTAAGCGCGAAGGCGGCGTGGCGGAAATGCAGAAGCGCGCTGAAGAAAGAGCAGCACTTTTATATGCTGAAATCGACCGAAACAAGCTCTTTAAGGGCACTGCGCAAGCCGACAGCCGTTCACTCATGAATATTTGTTTCGTGATGAACGATGAATATAAGGACTTGGAACAGGATTTCCTGGCCTTTGCACAGCAAAAGGGCATGGTTGGCATTAAGGGACACCGCGACGTGGGCGGCTTCCGAGCAAGTTGCTACAATGCAATGCCCCTGGAAGGCGTGAAAGCCCTTGTTGAAGTCATGAAGGAATACGAATCTTTACATTAGACCAAAGAACGCACACGGCGTTTAGGCGGTTCGGGAAAAGAGCCGCGCACGTTAGCTAAACGCCGTGGGCGCCAAATGCCACACACGCTATGAATATTTTAGTTGCAACAGAAAAGCCCTTTGCACCCAAAGCAGTCGAGGGCATCAGGAATATAGTGGAAACCGCTGGCCACACGTTCGTTTTATTCGAAAAATATACCGAGAAGAAACAACTGCTGGAAGCCGTGAAAAACGCGAATGCCATAATCATCCGCTCCGACGTGATTGATGCCGAAGTCATGGACGCCGCTCCGGATTTGAAAATCGTTGTCCGCGCTGGTGCGGGCTACGACAATGTTGACCTTGCCGCAGCCAAGAGCCGAGGCATTGTAGTGATGAACACACCTGGGCAGAACGCCAATGCCGTGGCTGAGCTGGTGTTTGCGATGTTGCTTTTCAACATTCGCTCGCAATTCTCTGGAAAGGCAGGCACGGAGCTCAAGGGCAAGAAATTGGGTCTGCTTGGTTTCGGCCATGTGGCTCAGCACGTTGGCACGCTGGCCAATGGCTTTGGCATGGATGTGTATGCCTACGACGCCTTTGGCCGTCGCGACAACATCGACGCCGCTGGTCACCACTGCATCGTGTCGAAGGAAGAAATGTTTGAAAAATGCGACGTCGTGTCGCTTCACATCCCCTTAAAGCCCGACACCAAGGCCTCGATCAACGGCAAGCTGCTCGCATCGATGCCTAAAGGCGGCATCGTTATCAACACCGCCCGAAAGGAAATCATGGACGAGGAGCAAATACTCAGCGTGATGAAAGAACGCCCCGACCTGCGCTACATCACTGACATCATGCCCGACAACCATGCCGACATGCTTGAATTGGGCACGCAATATTTCACGACCCCCAAAAAGATGGGCGCGCAAACCGCCGAGGCCAATGCCAATGCGGGATTTGCGGCAGCAAAGCAGATTGTGAATTTCTTTGCTACGGGATGCACGCGTTTCCAGGTGAACTAAGCATGCACCACCCCTCGTCATTGCCACCCCCTGATTAAAGAACAAAAACCCCAATCATGAAGATAAAACCATTCGCGGCGCTGCGTCCGCCAAAGCATTTAGTGGAGAAGGTGGAATGCCGGGCTTACGACGTGCTTAATTCTGAAGAAGCACGCATTGAGGCTCAGGGCAACCCCATGTCGATGTATCACGTCAATAAGCCGGAGATAAACCTTGAGCCAGGCACGTCCGACACCGATCCGCGCGTATATGATGCAGCACGTCAGCAACTCGAGAAATTCATTGCCGAGCAATGGCTTGTGGCCGACAGCAAGGAAAACTACTATCTGTATGCACAAACCATGAACGGGAAAACCCAATACGGATGGGTCGTTTGTTGCCATGCAAGCGACTACATGTCTGGGAAAATAAAAAAGCACGAACTGACGCGACGCGACAAGGAGGACGACCGCATGAAGCACATCCTCGCCACCCGCGCGCAAATCGGTCCCGTGTTCTTGGCGTATAAGACGCAGGCCATTCTTGAGCAACTCGCGCTGAAGTATGCTAGCACCACGCCTGAATACGATTTTATCGCCACCATCGATGGTTTCCGCCATCAGTTTTGGGTTGTAAGCGATGAAAAGGATATTCAAACCATCACTGAGCAATTCCAGAGCATGCCAAGCATGTATATCGCTGATGGGCACCACCGATCAGCAGCAGCAGCACGCGTGTGCGATGAATTGGCAAAGCAGAACCCTGGCCACACGGGCCTTGAAGAGTACAACTACTACATGGCGGTGTGCTTCCCCTCTGAGCAACTCACCATTCTTGATTACAACCGCTTGGTAGCTGACTTAAACGGACTCACCACCCAAGAGTTTCTCGATGCCCTTGCCCTTGACTTTGATATCGACGCGAAGGGCGAAACCATTTATAAGCCCCAGCAATTGCACGAGTTCTCGTTATACATTGATGGCGCGTGGTATGCGCTCAAAGCTAAGCCAGGAACCTACGATCCCAGCCACCCCATTGGCAACCTCGATGTGGATATTTCAAGCCGACTGATTTTAGACAAGTTGCTCGGCATTCGGGACCTGCGAAGCGACAAGCGCATCGACTTCGTGGGCGGCCTGCGCGGCTTGGCAACGTTAAAGCAACGCGTTGACAGCGGCGAGATGAAATTAGCGCTCGCGCTCTACCCCGTAAGCATGGAGCAAATCATCTCCATTGCCGACGCCAACGAAATCATGCCCCCTAAGGCCACATGGTTTGAACCCAAACTGCGTAGCGGATTGTTTGTGCATACATTCTAAAGAAAGTTTTTGGCGTCAGCATAAGGTTTTTTGAGAAGTAACGGCCAAAAGAGCGTGCCCCAACAAGAGCACAGGGTTCTCTAAACTCTAAACTCTCAAGCCTCGTTAGTACGTTGATTGACAACGGTCCGACACAGAGATCGGCCCCTACCTCTAAACTCTCCAAAGAGGCGAAGCCTCTAACCCCTCTCAACTCTCAACTCTCAACTCTAAACAAAAAAAAGGTTCAGTTTAGATTTCCACTCCTTGTTGGAAACTAAGCTGAACCTTCTTTTCCTGACTTCATCACTTTTTGTTGCAATATTATAGCGCTTATTGATTTTCAGGTAGTTACGGCAATTTATTGGGTGGTTTTGGGTGGCGCAAGCATCAAAAAGTGTACTTTTGTACTATGTATATACGAAA
>JAGBYN010000100.1 GCA_017628775.1 Bacteroidaceae bacterium
CACAAATTTACTATATATTCCAGGAAAATCCAAATTTCAGAAACCGTGCCAAAACCCGAAAGGATCAACGCCTTTTTCAAAAACTTTACAAAATGAAACTTTTTTGATCCTTTTACTTTCATTTTGATTTTTCGCCCTTTTCAAGATTTTGACGAAAGGATCAAAGCAAAATGTTCAATGTGTTATGGAGCTTCTTCGGATGAGCTTTCGTTCTTGGGAATATTGCGCTTGAAGAATTTGTATTTTTATGTCACGCAAAGGCGCAAAGAGTCGCAAAGTCTTCTGTCTGCATTCCGCCCAATCTTTCCTTTCTCAACTCTAAACTCTCAACTCTAAACTCTCAACTCTAAACACACCCCGACCCTACACCAACTGAGCCACCAACTTTTCACGATCGCCGTAAAGGAAATCAATCAAAGGCACTTCAATCATGGTGTAACAACCTGGTTGCTGACGCATCGTAGCACGCGCTGCACTGACAAGCACCTGAGCGGTGAGTGCTGGATTGTTGATCTTCATGTTAAATTCAAACATCTGATTCTGAGTCTTGCCCGATACACCCTTGCGCACCATATTTACGCCATGACCCATATCAATCACGTCGTCCACACAATCCACTTGAATCACATGCGTTTCGTCGTGCACGAAGTAAGCATCGCTCTTAATCGCCTGCGCCACTTCTTCAAAGTTATAACCCTCTTCAAGTTCAATATAAACCATGCGGCGGTGAATACCTTGACCTGTAGGGATAGTCATTGAAAGCGCTGCCTTCACACCAGCGATTGCCTTCACAGCCACCGTGTGGCCCATTGACATACCAGGACCGAAGTTCGTGTAGGTAATACCCTTAGGAGCCATCGCCAACAACAAGGCGCGCACCACACTATCGGTACCGGGGTCCCACCCTGCCGAGATTACGCTGACCGCTCCATTTTCCTTTGCCACCTGACCAAGTGATTGACGCAAAGCCACAATCTGCGAGTGAATATCAAAACTATCTACGGTGTTAATACCTTGCTTCAAAATCTTTGACGCAACCTCCTCTACCTTACGTGAAGGCGAAGCCACAATCGCAACATCCACATCCTTAAGTTCAGCGATGTCTGCCACAACTTGATACTTCGTCAATTCAAAAGGCATATCCTGCGCACCATTTCTGCGCACAACACCTGCCACCTCCATATCAGGAGCTGCTTCAAGCGCCTCAAGCGTGAAGCGACCAATATTACCGTAGCCCACAATAGCTACTCTAATTTTCTTCATATTTTCCATTGTATATATTATAATTAAGTGATTAATGCATGATGCAAACCAACAAGAACTCAGCGCCATCCACACTCAGTTTGCACGCGACTGCAAAAATACATTTTATATCGAAAAAACCAAGTTAACGAAATGTTAAAACGTAACAATTATCAAACGCACCTGAGGCGCACAAGCTCCCTACTTCTTCTTACCGCTTAAAATTTCATGATAAGTCTTGGAATCGCGCAGCACACCCAACGCTGATTGAAACGCCTTGTCCTTTGATTCGAAATACTCAAACACACCTTTTGAATCATAGTACATTGCAATAATTCTCATTTCCAACAATTCTTTGAGCACCGCCTTATTCTTAATGAGATCCAATTCAAGGTTGGGCTTAAAAATCTCTTGAATGGCTTTAAACTCTGCCGACGTTTCAAAATCCGTTTTATCCTCACGCTTGGCTGCCTCTTTCAACAGATCCAAAATTCGGTTGCTGTTCGACTGGAACTTAAAATCTGATTCAAGCATAAACGTCTTAAAGGACTCATATTCTTCCTCTGTCAACCTAAAATCCTTGGCAGGCGCAATCCTATCGTGCGTGTTTCTATAACGAACGCAAAAGTCAGAAAACGGCAAGCTTCCATCAATAGCCGCTGCTACGTTCGACACCAACGTGTCGAGAGCCTCAATATCAGGCATAATACCACCACCATCTTTCACGGGGCGACCATTCTGGGTGTAAAACGTTTTGGCTAAGCTATCGGCTTGATATACTGGACGACCGTTTTCATATTTATAAGCCTGAACACAACGCCCACTGGGAATAATATAACGACTCACGGTTAATTTCACGGATGTATTGTAAGGCAATTGACGGGTGGTTTGCACCAACCCCTTGCCATAGGTGCGATCGCCAATAATAACGGCGCGGTCGTAATCCTGCAATGCGCCCGATGTTATTTCTGCCGCCGAGGCTGTGGCGCCATCCACCATAACCGCAATGGGGATCTGCGTATCTATGGGCTGTTCGGACGTCAAACTCACCTCATCAATCCATGTCATTTTACTTTTTGTTTCAACAACCTTTGTGCCTCGCGGAACGAACAAACCAACAAGATTCACGGCTTCGTCCATCAAACCGCCGCCATTCTGACTAAGGTCAATCACCAACTGCTTCATACCCTGTTGCTTAAGCGCCATAAAAGCGCGCTTAAACTCTGCAGTGGTATTTTCTATAAAACTTTGAAGGCGGATATAACCGATTGAATCGGCAGTCATATACGTAAACGGAACACTGGGCTGCACTATCATCTGTCGGGTCAAGGTAAATGTAAGCAACGAATCCTTGACAAACGGACGCTTGACATACAACTGAAAACTTGAACCAGCCTCGCCACGAAGATGATCGGTGACACGCGAAAGGAAATCCTGACTATCCTCACCATCTTTGAGGGTCATATCCAAAGAATCTATACGAAGCACGATATCCCCAGTGCGCAACCCCGCCTTACCCGCAGGCATATTAAAATAAGGCGAATTAAAGACACATCGCTTTAAATCAGGACGGTAATAAATAGGCGAACCGATACCAGCATATTTCCCGGTGCGCATTTCTTTCAACACATGCGAGTCCGACTCGGGGTAATACTCGGTGTAAGGATCAACAGAACTCATCACATAATGAATTGCCTCAGTCAGTTTCTTCTCCACATCCAAGGTATCCACATAATATTGATCAAGCTCCGTAATCGCCTCATTGAATATTTCAAGTTGCTTCATCACCTTAAACGCATGGTCATCCTTCTTATCTTGTGCCCAAGACAAGCCAAAAACCAAAGCAAGCAACGAAAGACAAATCTTCTTCATAAATAAGTTAGCAATTCTATTTTGTAATACGATCAATTACTGCATAAACATCCTGTGCGCAAAATTAATGATAAATTTCGAACAAACTTCTCAAAACGATGTTTTATGACTTCCTAAGAAAGCACAAAAGCTGTTTTCGCGGGCACTTTTTAGCAAAAATGCAAAAAAAATCATAGAAGGTATTGCATATTTCAAAATAAAGCACTACTTTTGCATCGCAATTCAAACAAGTAGCGTTTTAACGCATCACTTGCTTCAGTAGCTCAGTTGGTTAGAGCACCTGACTGTTAATCAGGGGGTCGTTGGTTCAAGCCCATCCTGAAGCGCAACACTTGTTTGAATACACTGCTTCAGTAGCTCAGTTGGTTAGAGCACCTGACTGTTAATCAGGGGGTCGTTGGTTCAAGCCCATCCTGAAGCGCAAAAATCCTGCGAATTTCGCAGGATTTTTTTATTTTTACACGAACTTAGCGATATAAAAAGAATAAAGAGCATCACTTTTCAAATAATCTCATTTTTATTAAGAAGGAACATAGCGAGCTATACAACTGATAATCAAAGAGAAAACAGCAGTAAAGCTATTGAAATCAAAGAATCACACCTTCAAAAAGAAAACACCATTGCAGTACGACGACATCGCTTCAATGAGAGTGTAACTTAATAACAAGATCTATTTATGATAGAAATTAGGAACATACAAGATTTTAATGATTATCTTGACACACTTCTCAATCAGACTGAGTGTGATGATATAGAATTCAAGAGTGCGGCAGGTGGTTTCCCAAGCAGTTTTTGGGATACCTACTCTGCATTTGCCAACACCGATGGCGGTACTATCGTGTTTGGAGTAAAAGAAACTGACGGAAAGTTCTCGCTTAATGGACTCTCAGCCGAACAAATAGAAAAGTACAAAAAAGATTTCTGGAACAACGTAAACAATCGTTCTACCATTAGTTGCAATCTAATGAATGAGAATGATGTGCTTGACGCAGAATATAAGGGATATAAGTTTTTGCTCTTCTTTGTACCAAGAGCCAGCAAAGAACAACGCCCCGTATTCAGAGCTACAGATCCGTACAAAGGCACTTACAAACGTAACTACGAGGGGGATTACCTATGCACACGACGAGAAGTAATACGAATGTATGCTGATGCAGACGAACAACATCCAACGGACAGTCGTATATTGAAGAATTACACAATGGACGATATTGATATGGAAACCATCCAAGCATATCGTCAAAAATTTAGCATCTCTTCCCCTGACCACCCATGGTTGCTGCTCAGTGAATTGGAACTGCTTAAGAAACTTGGAGGATATCGCAAGGATAGAGAAACAGGTGAGGAGGGATTTACTGTCGCCGGATTACTTATGTTTGGCAAAAACGAATCTATTACAGATCCTGAATGTACTCCAAATTTTTTCCCTGACTATCGTGAACATCTCACAGAAGATGAAAACGTAAGATGGACAAACCGTATATGTGCTGATGGAACTTGGGAGGCCAACTTATTTAACTTTTACCAGCGAGTTTTACCAAGATTACAATCGGTATTGCCTAAACCTTTTAAATTAGAAGGCAATACTCGTAAGGAAGAAACTCCAGCTCATATAGCTGTCAGAGAAGCCCTAATTAATCTATGCGTGCATGCTGATTATACGGAAGATGCTTCGCTTGTTGTTAAGCACAACACAAACGCCTTTGTGTTTTCTAATCCTGGTACAATGCTTGTTTCAAAAGAACAATATTATTCTGGAGGTGAAAGTGTATGCCGCAATAAATCGCTACAGAAAATGTTTTCAATGTTAGGTGTTGCAGAAAAGGCTGGAAGTGGTACGGACAAAATCTTAAAGGGTTGGAGAGAATCCAACTGGAGAGCACCAATGTTAGATGAACATCAAAAACCCGATAAAGTAGAGCTGATTATGCCAATGGAATCTTTACTTTCAGAGAATGTAAAATTAAAATTGGAGGAAAAGTTTGGCAGCATAACAAGTAATTTTGAGCATGAAGTTTTGTCAGTTTTAGCCTTAACATGCGATGAAGGTAGTGTAACAAATGAAAGATTACGTTATTCTCTTAATTTACATAAAGGACAAATATCTGAGTTGTTGAAACGCATGTGTCAAAATGGACTACTTGTCTCTCAAGGATATGGCAGAGGTATGAAATATTATCTGCCTGAAAAGAGTAGCAACAACTTATTCTCTATAACAAGTCCAGAAACTAATATGGCAAGCTCGGGAAGTAATGTTGCAACCTTAGAAGAAAATATGGCAAGCTCGGGAAGTAATGTTGCAACCTTAGAGGAGAATATGGCAAGCTCGGGAAGTAATGTTGCAACCTCTTCAAAAAAGAGATTATCTAAGCAACAAATGAATGAATTGATAAAAGCAGTCTGTGTTGAATGGATTTCATTAGAAGATATAGCCTTACGAATAGGCAAAGATTATAAATATCTTCGCAACCACATTATTCCGCGTATGCTAAAAGAAAAAGCAATAGAAATGCTATACCCAGGTACACCCAATCATCCCAAACAACAATACAAGATTAAAGACTGATTTTTTGTTAACGGATAAAGTTTACAAGAAAAACTTGACACTTTACAATAGAATAAAACGTATCAATTTGATTTATACGATGTTATAAAAATCACACTTTACAAGAAAAGCTATTAAGTAACAAGAAGAATGAAATATAAAGGCAAAAGTATAGAGGTAATAGGAAGCAAAATGCCGTTTGATAAGAAAACGCTTTGGATCCAAACCCTTGAAAACAATAACGAAGAAACGCTTATTAGCACTCTGCGAAAATAGCCTTACTCTCTTGTCACAACTAAGAAAAGCGATGCAAGGTGTTCAAACACATGCTACACTTGCCGATAAGGTGACTATAGTTCAAGTCCACCCTGAAAATAAAAAAATCCTGCGAAATTCGCAGGATTTTTTATTTTTCACTATTGATATCCGCCAAACATATTTTTTGGGCTAACCACATTGATTTTAGCGATAGAAACCTCTTTAAGGTCTCAACAGCTTTCGAAGAAAACATTACCTACTAAAAGCCTCTTCTTTTAACGGACACCAATAAAATTTGTAGGACACAAGACTAAAGTGCAATCTTGCAGATTCCTTTGTTGAGCAATATATGTGAACTAATGTGGGTGAAAGGTGGACTATAGCAATTAGATTATCAAAACTACACTTATTCTCCAAAGTATAGATAAACGTCTCAAAATCATTTCTCACATCTTTACTCTACTCTTAAAAATCGCCCAATCCAAACAAGCCGATTTCTGGATCTGGTTCTGGTTGCCAAGTTCTCACTAAAATAACAGGACGTTCTTTATCGTTAAGATCTACCTGCAAGTAGAGATAACCAATATCACCATAGGTTGTTGAATAGTAGTCTTGCTTGATTTGAATACCAAATTCTTCGCCATCCTTAGCCTTTCTAATTTCATTATTAGCAAAGCGAATATTCACAAACTCATTACTATTAAAGCACTTTTCCAATTTCCTCAAATACTCTTCTTTACTATACTGAGTTCGGACCACATATTCATGATTGCTGAATGAACTTCCTTGTGAATCCGTACCCTTTGATCTCACCATACGATTGGCGACATACCCAACAATAATCACGGCATCGTCATCAAAGATGGTACGAAGATAATCTATTCGTTTTAAAGCATAAGCCGTCTTGTAATTTTCAAGAAACTCAATAATGGATTGTCGTGCATGTTCAGTCCATGCGCCTTTGTTGAGAATATCTTCTTTTGCCTTTTGATCTAAACCAAAGGCGATGCAATCTATTTTCTTGTCTGCGTTGAAGGTAAAAACAACATCCTCAACAAAGTTCTTGCGGGCACCACGGGCAAACGAGAACGACATTTGTATGCTTCGTGCAACAACGGCATCATCAAATTGGTAGAGCATGCATTCCTTAGTGTCAAGTACTCGTGCTTTACCATACATAATGAGCTGCTCAAAAATGCTTAGACCGTTGGTCGTAAAATAGTGTTTCACACCTTCATACCGTTTCGTACGAATAGCCTCAACAACTTTAGCCAAAATTTGTTGATAAGCCTTTATTTCCTCGGGCGAAGTAATCACACCATTCTTCTTTACCTTCACCTTTTCTGCCTTTTCAACTTTAGTCTTGCCTGTAGCAATATTTATGCGCGAACCCTTAATTGGGAAACTTGGGGAATTCTGCAACACGCTATAAACCTCTGGATTTAAGTGCGCTTGCCCCTTATAGGCGTACTCATAATTAAGCTGCACATGCTCAGGCACCATATTTTTCCCAAACTCCATGCTTCCGCGCCCGCTCTTTACGCTTGAGATATTACTCCAATTGCGTCCGTCAAAATAGGTAAAGTCTAAACTTCCAACAGGCGCACCATCAAAAAGCACCATAATATCTACAAACGTACCATCATTCTTCGTAACCTCTACACTTAACCGATTGAACAATTCAGTCATGCGTTGCGGCAACCACGTAATGGGGTGTATTTTCGCACCATCTTCTTCACACTCATAAAGAAATTCATTGTTGTGAGGCACCGACTTCAGTAAAGCCAATGCCCAGTAGTAGTTACGAAGCGCGTCGTCAATTTTATGATTACCTTCAGCCATGTTACCTAAGCGAATCAGTTCTTTAATCGTACGTAGTCGCCCTTCAAAAATACGCTTGAGTTCTGCGCGCTTAATGTACCTACCGATACGATATTCATCATCGCTTTGGTTGATAACAATACGTTCAGTGTTGGTGAGCGTAGCTGTAGCATAGGTCTGAACCATTAGGTTTGCTGTACTTTGCGATTTTAGCAAACCGTTAGTACTCATCTCCTCCTCCTCAATGCTAAAATTGCTATTGACGACAACAGAGATTTTACTTATCAAATCAACAAGTGCATGTTGGTCCGCCTCTTCAACAGTCGCACCCACACCTTCCCCAAACAAGTAAATAGTGGTATTACGCTTTATCTCTTCCCAACTTTGCGCAGAAGCGGTCGGCAAGAGAAAAAGCGTAACTAAAACAGATAGAAGAAAGCTCTTTGTCATGCTTTATTCAGCAGTAGGTTCAAATCCTTCCTGTACGAAAGCGCTTACTTTCTCAGCATACTTTTGAGCCGCCTCACTTTCCTTTGCTGCATTCTCATAAGCACGAATGCGCGCACGAGTCGCAGCACTCTCACTTACAATGAAGAAAGCCTGCATTTCAAATGTACCATCCTTGTTTTCGCGAATCACAGTAAACGACTCTTGCAATTCACCATTTATTTCTTTCTGCACTAGACTTTCATAAGCCGCATAGAAACGATCAAATTCAGCAGTTGCATCATCTGCGTTACTCGCCATATCGCTTAAAACACGACCTTTGAGGGTGCGAGTTGCTTGAAGTGCATAAATATTAGCAGCATTATTAATACAAGTTTGATGACCTACATTTTTTGATTTGAACTGTGAGCAGCCACCCATTAATTCATAATTATCTTCACCTGTTTTATTCAGTTTCTCATAATGCATTAAAAGTACTACTTCAAGAGAACGAGTAGATCCGTAAAGGGTCCACCCTCCTTTCTTAAACTCCTTCATTTTCATCTTATACTCCTTCTTTATCGCCTTTTCCAAAGCCTTTGAATTTTGCGCAAAAGTAGCGGGTAATAGCACGCAAAGTGCCATAAGGAATGTGATAATCTTTTTCATAATCGTATAAGTTATTTGGTTAATATGCCAATGACAATGATTTTATTGATTTGAAGTTGGTATTAAAATCAAGCGAAAGCCTAAATCTGCATTATAATAATCTGATGAATAATCTGTTAAAGTTTTTTCTAACAACAAAGACGTTTCACCAGTATTGTACGCTCCTCCACATATATAATATTCTCCATCTTCGTTAGCACTTGAGGTCCACTCCCATACGTTTCCACTCATATCGTAAAGCCCCAATTCGTTGGGTAGCTTACGTTTCACCTGTTGGGAACTATTAGAATTTGCAGAATACCACGCTACATTTGAAGCTATATTGCTTCCTGCATAGAGATAATTTAATGATTTGCACCCTCCCTTTGCGGCATACATCCATTGTTCTAACGAAGGAAGTTTGAAATTTAAAGTTGTTAGTTTATTTAACTTGTCTATGAGTGTAGTTGCATCGTTATAAGATGTAGTGTATGGATATAAAGACGTACTTGTTGACTTATTTATAGCATGATATAAACTATTTGTAGTTTCTGTTTCTGCCATCATATAGAACCCACTTTCATGTCCTACTACAGGCATCATCTTGAATTCAACAGTTCCTACCTTTACATAGAATCCTTCTTGCCAGTTCAAATGTGCACTATCCGTGGGGATTGCCATAAATCCACTTTCTCCAGCTTTCAAGAAATCAGAAGAACAAGTACGATAGTAAGCAATGTTGTTGCCACAAATACTTAAGTGCTCATCACCATCATCAAAGTACCCATAAATATAGGGTGTGCTTCCAGACTTCTCAACCTTTGTGTGTAATGCTATTTTCGTTGTTGTATAAGTGTTGAGTTCTGGACTATAACCAGTGTAAGTTGTCAAACCTGTAATTGAAATAGAATCTTCAGAAGCGCCAGTAAAACGAATACGTCCCATTTTGGGTTTTAGTGTTGCAACAACAAGCACCCCTTCCTCATTGTTGGTATATGAGGCTTCTAATGCTTCATAAACACAAGTATTCTCATCCAGAGCAACAACAGCAGAACTTATTTGCTTAGGATTTTCAAAGAATCTTGCCTCGCACTTTAAATTTTCACCAGCAGGCAAATTTCCACTATAAGTAACGAACCAACCTGAAGTTTCACTAAAAGTTGCCTCTCCTGTGATGTAAGTCTTTTCGTTTTTGAAACGTAAGAAAACCATATCACCATCCTGCCACTTTGTTTCCGTTGCATTTCTGGCATTATTTACACCACCATCGTACCCCTCTATAGAACCCACAAATGTCATAGGACAAGTTGTTTTTTGAGGTTGCAATTCAGACTCGGAAAGAATTTCTTCTGTACATGAAATAGTAGTCAGACTACACACGCATGTTAAGATTGTTGATCTAAAAAATAAAGATAGCGTTCTCATAATTGTTTATTTGTGATTTTTTAATTCCAATTTTTATCAGCCGAATAACCCTCTTTATCTAATCCTGATTTTGAGTTATTCTGCTTATCGTGATTTTTATCGCCCGTGTAAGAATCTTTAGAAACGTTGCTATTGCCATTCTTATTGGCGTCATAATCATTGTCTGAAGAATGACCCTCTTTACCTAAATCCGAATTCGGGTTATTCTGCTTATCTTGATTCTTATCATCTGTGTAAGAATCTTTAGAAACGTTGCTATTGCCATTCTTATTGGCATCATAATCATTATCTGAAGAATGGCCCTCTTTATCTAAATCCGAATTCGGGTTATTCTGCTTATCTTGATTCTTATCGTCTGTATAAGAATCTTTAGAAACGTTGCTATCGCCATTCTTATTAGCATCATAATTTTCGTCTGAAGAATGGCCCTCTTTATCTAAATCCGAATTCGGGTTATTCTGCTTATCTTGATTCTTGTCGTCTGTGTAAGAATCTTTAGAAACGTCACCGTTCCCATTGTTATTTGCATTATAGTTATTGTCAGCAGAATATCCAGTTCGTTCAATTGTAAGTTTTTGATTCGTTGGGTTATTCCAGTTCTTATCCGAACTATATTTTGTAACGATAAGAGTAACAGAAGAACCCGATGAGTCATTCCAATTTGTATCAGAATCGTAATAATTGATATCCAATTCAAAGGAATCACTGCCATCATCAAAATTAGTGTCGTCATTAAAACCTTGTTTGATAAATGCGCCTCCTTCACCTAATTGGAATACTGGTATTGACAGAGTGTAAGAACCTTCTTCAAGATCAGTCAACATAATAGTTACTTTACCCGTTCTATGTTCTGGAGTTAAATTCTTTAAGGCAACTACATTAAAAACATTGCCCACTTGTTGAACTCTGAACCATGAATCCGAACAATCAATTTTGTAAGTACCATCCGTTGTAACAGTTATATCTTGCGATTTTCCACCTTTAGCATAAAACAAGAGCTCTTCAGAGTCAATACATAGCATGCGCGCTTTTTGTTTAATTTCTACACGTAGGTTATCCCCGTTCTCTGTATTAAACAAAAACACTGCAGAGCGATCGTTCACTGAAGGATTGTCTTTTGCTGTTATGATGATATCCTGAGTTCCTTCTCCTTGCATTGCAGAGAAAGTTAACCATGATACGGCATTCTCAAATGCTATAGTCCAACGATCGTTTGTCGACACGGTTAACACCAAAGAACCTCCCCTACTCTCAAAGGAAAGTTCCTCATTTGAGATATCAAAGTATTTACCTTGCTGAATGACCTGTAATGGGAGCGTTTTATCACTCATAGATAAATCAATAACACCTATTCGCTCAGAGTAGTTTTTATTCTCATTGACAGAAACATCTATCGTAGAATTACCATATGCCGATTGGGGCGTGTAGTTCAGCCAGTTGGTTAATGAATTTGCATGCCACTTACCATCACTCTCTATATTAACGGTTTGCGTTGAAGCCTTATCGTCAAAGTATAAAACAGAAGTTCCTATGTTAAAACACATTCCGCTTTGGTTAACACTAATAGATGCGCATAAATCCAAACCACTTTGGAAGATTTTCAAAGTCCCTGTTCTTCCGTTAGTACTAGTATTTTCTTCTACCTCAATTTTTATTTTTTTAGTTCCTTCTCCACTTGTAACAGAAGCGATTAACCATGGAACAGAAGAAGAAACTTCCCAAGTGGCGTTACTTATGATTTCAATTTCTTGAGAATCACTTTTATAATTAAAAGAGAGTTCATTCAAATCTGTTCTTAAATAAAGCCCCTCCTGTTTCACTGGAATCTGCAACTTTTTTTGGTCGCCAACATAAAGAACAACAAATCCAGTCCTTTCATTTATCGAAGTATTGGGTGCTACACTGATCTCCAATTTTGCCTCACCAGCAATGCCTTGAGTAGGAGATACTTCAATCCAACTCTCAGATGTTGAGGCGCTCCATTTTGTTTCTGAAGTTATGGTAATAGTTGCAACACCTGCTGTTTGTGTAAACTTTATTTCGTCCGTAGAACCGTTTAGCAAGGCCACTTCTTGGTAAATCGTTATAGAACGACTCTGCATCCCATAAATATTGGAAGCAGGGTTTATATACACAGTTCCCTGCCTACTATATTGCCCTTCATTCGCACTCACATCCAAAAACAATTGATTGCCTTCCTTACGAACTGTTATCCAATCATTTGAACTTTGATATTTCCAATCATAATTGGCGATAACATCTACAACCAAAGAATTACTACCCCCTGACAAATTGAATACAGTTTCAGATAATTGAATATTTGGACGTGCATAATCCTGCGTTATAGATATTGGCGTCCTATAATACCAATCTTCTACGGTAGATTCTAAAGTAATAATCCCTAATCGTTTTTGATCTGCATAAGGATTTTCTGATGCCGAAATAGTAATGCTTTCAGATGTATTACCTGACATTTTAGAAAGCGAAATCCATTCTATAGAATCCTCCAAAGCCCAAGGTGTTTCTACACTCTCTATTTTTATTATTTCAGAATTATCGTTATATGAATCAAGAACGATCTTTGTCTTTGATGGTTTCAAATAACGAGGCACTTTAGACACAGACAATTTGTTGTCTTCATTGAAATAACTTTCTTCACAACTTGTGATAAAGAGACTTATAAATAGAATTGTAATAAAAGTTCTCATTAATTAATAATATAAGACAAGTCCTAAATTTACATTAAATCCTTCTCCCCATCCTTTAATCTTGGTTGAAGCGTCTGACAAATGCTTAAATCCCTTTGATTGTTTAATAGGTACAAGATATTCGGGTGAAATAGACATTCCCCAATGTTTGCTTAATGCAATCGAAATTCTACTACTTACAATAAGGCTTTGACAATTACTATCAACCACGACAGACGACAAACCATTAACATCATCGTTTAGTTCTTTTTCTGTTATACTGATATGCTGAATGCCTAGTTGAGGCGTTATTCGAAGTCGTCTTCCTATAGGAATACCATAACCTATTTTTGTCGTGAAGATGCTGCTAATTGAATATGAGAATTTGTAAGGTTTCTCACCTTCTTCACTCCAGTACAAAAACTCTTCATTACCCGTTCCGCCTTGATAACTTATATCAAAATTTACATTATTCCAATAAAAGCCCATAGTTCCTCCAACTGAAGTTGAGTTACCAAGCCTATAGTTCCCCTCAATATAAAACTCATAAGGGTCGTTCATTATGGGATACAGTTTTATGTCTATGAATGGATTAGAACTATCTAATTCTACAATCTTATCGTATTCTCTATATCCTCTTTTCTGGGCAGTTATGCGATATTTCCCTGTTGTTAATTTGTGTTCGTTGTATCGATTTGTGGTACCATAAACGACTTTATGTGTTTCAATATTGTAGATATTGTAGTCGACTCCTTCTGGAGTACTATTAATGGCATATACAGTTTCCCTTACAAGTGAAAAAGCTATATCTAAAGTTTTATTTTCTTCAATATTTATAGTTCTGTATTCGGTTTGGTATCCCTTATGAGAAACCTTAACTTCATGACTTCCTATTGACAATTCCTTTGGAACCAAATTCGTTCCATCCCACAATCTACCATCCACTTCAACCTTTGGATTATAAAGATTAACATGCACACAGAGTTTACCAAGTCTTAAAGCCATATTTTTAATACTTAGATTTTGGGCTTTCTTTTCATCATTAATTAGAAATTGGCCTTCCTGTGGAAAATAATTATCAGCTTCTATTTTATACGTGTATGTTCCAAACGATAATTCTTGCGTTGCATTCCCATTTTCATCAAGTTTAACGACCATGCCATTGATGGTTAGTTTTGGGTTTTTCAATTTAACATTATTCGTAGGAACAATCTGAATATGCAACTTCTGCTTATGCGTATCGTCGTAGTTATTTACAAAAACTTTGTTTGAAGTGATTTCCATAACATAAGTTTTTGCTTTTCTAATAGCAATAGGGAAATCATAGTTTGACAAAGACCCTAATTGTTGATGACGAATACTGATATGCTTAATCCCAAAAGGGACCCACAACCAAATTTCTCCAGTTTTATCATCTTCAATTTTAGTAATCCCAGCAGAACCTACATCAAAAACAAAACCTTTCATCGTGGTTTGCACACGAATTAGTGCGCATCTATCCCCGTTCTGATCTAACACCGCTGTCTTTTCTTTTTGAGCGGTCAAATCCTTGTCTGCATAAAAAAACCGAGTAACAGATATTTCTTGGGCACAAACGGTTATGCTCAAGAAAAAGAGAAAGAAAAACAAATATGTGTGCTTATTTAAAAAGATGCAATCCCTAAACATTGTGTTTAAAAGAATTACTGCAGGCTACCACACAGGATTTAAAATAAGAAGGCAATCATACAAAAAAGCGTGGAGCCAGCATGTTCGCTCGTTCCACACGTTTAGGCCTTCGCATTGCCCTATCAATCGAAACGAGCAACGCTGAAGACCCCACGCTGATGAGTATATAGACCACCCCATTGACCACTATGAAGCAGCCAATTAGGACAGTATATAAACACCCCATGAGGCGTTCCCGTTGCTTTGTTTTTGATTGATAGTCAGAAGTTGCGAAGTTCAAACGTGTCAAAACCAAAGCGTTAGTTACGCCTTATCTATTATGTATGTTGCAGAACCACCATACCTTTTTTTGAAAAGGCACCAGTGGGTTAGCACTGCAAAATTAAATATTTTATTTAAAATTTCACAAACTTTCCCACTATTTCTAAAGGTGTAAATCTTTAGAAAAGCTAACATGCAACAAATAAAAAAAAGGAAAACCGCAAGTGGTTATTACTAACTACTTGCGATTTTCCTTTGGTGCTCGAAGCGGGACTCGAACCCGCACAGGCGTTACTGCCCAAGGGATTTTAAGTCCCTCGCATCCCGCCATTCGAGCTCCTTTTTAGAAACTCTTTATATTTTTGTTAATCAACCTTTTATATGTCCTCAAGGAAGAAATTTCCCTGTTAAAAACTAATCTCGGTTTACTTCTCGGTTTACACACAAAGTGCAAAACAATGTTATTGTTAATAAAATAGGATTATATCGCAGTCACAAAATTAATAAAACCTTGAGAGTGAAGATTACATCTATATATGATGTTTACTACGTCAGAACATTCATTATGCTACCAATATCAACTACAGACATTGTATATTTATGAAATAAGTCCCTAATAATAATTTACAGAACTCCACCTCACGCCCCCCCAGACGCGCATTATTAAAGTTGTTATAGTCTTGATTATCTGACTTGTGCCTATCTGCCCTTTTATATGGTTGACTTCACGGTTGATTTAGTCAGAAGTTAAACTTTGCAAAACCTTTTGAGCGCAGATTGATTATTTTGTACTACACAAATGTTAGTCAATTACATTTTTCCTTGCCATTTTTTATCTGCTACAGGGCGAATACCCAAACAAGCCGTTCTCCTCCAAGGTTTTAGGATTATTGTGCCACTAGCAATATCATTATCAGGGTTAGCACTTATTGTTATTTTTATTGGAGTTGTTAACCATAAGTTATGCAACCTTTTTAAATCTGCCTTCCTATTGTACTCAATCTCATGACTATCATCTCCCATTGCCTCTAATATTTTTCTTTGTTTTTCAAGGGTCTTTTCGTAATGTGGATAAACCTTTTTTCTTTTTTCTTCTTCCATCTTAAAACATTGCTCGAAACTACGGTACTTCCATTCATCGATTGACAAATCTACTTTAAAGCGTGTTGCATTTGATTTTATAAATTCCCACCTTTTTTTCTGTTTAGCTGTTAGTGTACTTTCGAATTCAATTTTTTCGTGAAAATAAAGAGCAAAAGCTTTCATATTATTTTCTTTGGTAGAAGACCAGAACCTAATTGAATAGTCTGATTCCATTGGAAAAATAATAGAATTACCATTAGGACCTATTGCCTTTAATGCGAATTGATTAGTTGTAGGAATTATATGTTTTTCCCACTTGCACTTAGTGATTAATTCCTCAAAATCTTCCTTAGTTGGAGTTCTCCATTTTTCTCCCCAATAATGAGTGGCAGCGTCTTTGCCTCCTATTTCTCCATAATTTGATTTTTTGTATAGATCTCTTATTTTACAGTATTCTTCACAATCATAGTCTTTATGCATGATAGTGTTATCATTCCATCGGAAACGATGTGGTAATGAATCGGTAGACCACAACACCGAGAGTCCTAAATCTACCCATCCATTTCCATTTTTATCTAATGCTTGTTTGGCAATATTCTCGCCACAGCTTCTGCAATAATTTGCGTTATATGGATTAGGAGTACGACACTTGCCACACATTTGATATTCATTCACCGTTCCAAACTCATGACGAAAATGGTTTTGACCACATTTATAGAAAATGTCTTTTTCTGAATGAAATGCACTATTGTTTTTGGGCAGTCCACATTTGGGACAATACCAACTACGAAACGTTTTATTACATATTGGGCATAGCACTTCCATTCCAGACCACGAATGCTCTGCTAACATATAATCTTTAGGTTCTTTTGCCATAATAATATCTATTAATAAGATTTTAATCCCCACTCTAATTTATCACTACCGCAGAAGGTACAATATTTCGTGTTTACAATGTCTATCAAGCTTTCTTCTTGCAAACGCGAGCACTTTTTACAAGTTACCACGATTGAAGATTTCTTATGATGAAACTCCTTTTGCAGTTTTCCACAATGCGGGCAGTAAACATTATTATAGTCAATATTTTTTTGACAATTTGAGCATTTTTTCGAAGTTGGTACTGTTACTTGTATGGTATTAGCAATGTTATTAGGTGTAGATAAAGTTTCTACCTTTTGCAGAATGTCAGACTGACAAAATTTAGCTTTCTGATGTTCAAATCTACTTATATATTGAGTAGCGACAGAAGGGTCATTCAAAATAAGAATATTCTCACTATTATGTGATGCTTTGTACGTCCAATTATATGAACCTGTTATAACCTTTTTGAAGTCTATCACACAAAACTTATCGTGCAATAACTCCGCGTCTTTTGAAATCTTGAAACATTCGGAACGTCCTATTTGAATTTGACTATAATCGATCCCACTTTGTGAATTAATTTCATCTAACTGTATGATTATAGACACATAGCAATTCTGCTTTGCCTTTGCAAGCAATGCATTAAACAAATTCTTATTCGTAAACCAAGCTACAGAAACAAAAATGGAATAATGAGCCTGTTCTATTTCATTAAGAATGCGCTGTTCTATATTTTCAAAAATAACTTCAGTATTATTTGTCATGCTATTTAAAAAGATATATAAAATCAATAACACATTTTCGTTATGTTTTTGCTCACCACTTGTGTAGCGTAAAATTGTTGCAAATGTAACGAAAAACACAAAGCGCAAACCTTCAAAGTTTGAAATTTTTAAGAATTAAATTAGTTAGTCGTTCAAACCTGACTCAAAAGGACAAATAAAAGACAGAAAACTGTTCTAATATCACTACAGGCTAAAAAAGAACTGAACAAAAAAAATCGGCGAATCTTTTAAAGAAAAAATATACAAATTGCAGATTCAAACATGCAACAAAAAAAAGGAAAATCGCAAGTGGTTATTACTAACTACTTGCAATTTTCCTTTGGTGCTCGAAGCGGGACTCGAACCCGCACAGGCGTTACTGCCCAAGGGATTTTAAGTCCCTCGTGTCTACCATTCCACCATTCGAGCAGACCATTTTTAAAAACAAAAGCAGAGTGAAACACAAGGGTCTACTCTGCTGATTGTTGAGCGGAAAACGAGGCTCGAACTCGCGACCCCAACCTTGGCAAGGTTGTGCTCTACCAACTGAGCTATTTCCGCAGAGATGGAAACAAGTTTCTTGCAGATACATTTTCCATCCTAAGTGAAGAGGAGGAGACTCGAACTCCCACGTCGCAATTGACACTACCCCCTCAAAGTAGCGCGTCTACCAATTCCGCCACCTCTCCGTCTTAGCAAGCGCAAAGGTAGAACTTTTCAGCGAGCTACCAATATCTGTAAGCGCCTTTTTAAACGAAATTTTATTTTAATTGATAAATATCATTAGAAAAACAATGCGTTTGTTATGATAACAACAAAAACAAACATCGTAATACCTACATAAAGCCAATCTCTTTGCTTTACAAAGTCAATCAACGAAAGCAACACACGCATAATGGGCGTCAGAACAAGCGCAATCACAGAAAGTTGGATAATACTCTCTGAACGCCCATCCACTACACCTTGAAGAATCCCCCAAAAAGTGGTGGTTTGCGGATCCTGTGGTGCATCGTAGGAGAACGTAGCCAATGAAGCGAGATCCATTGTTGCGTTTCCGTGTTGCACAAAATAAAACGCGCCACCAATCAAAGCCAAAACGCCTGCAATCGTTACGCCCCAACGGAGCGTGCGACTAATAAGTTCTTGCATATAATAGATCTAATAAATTCTTAGCAATGCGACGAGCTGATGAGATCTCTGATCGAACAAATTACAAAACTCGCCTAAAAATAACCATTAATACCTTGCCAAATCATATTGGCAGCCACTAAATACACCGCAAAACTAAAGATACGGCGAAGCAAACGAACATCAAGCACTTTCAACAAACGAGCACCTGTTAGCGAACCTGCCAACACCCCAATAAGAACGGGGAATGCAATACCAGGAGCAATATTACCGCGCTGAAGATAAACCACAGCCGAAGCACAAGCCGTAACACCCATCATGAAGTTTGACGTCGTGGTACTCACCTTAAAGGGCACCTTCATCAAATTATCCATAGCAATGACCTTCAACACACCACTGCCGATTCCCAATATTCCAGAAAGCACTCCAGCCACGGTCATCACGCCAAAGCCGCCTGCCACATTCTTGAGTTCATAGGCTTGAAGCGAACCATCCTTTTGAGGCCATGTGCCGTACAGTTTAAGTTTTCGCGCCAGTTCCGATCCCTTGACGCCTTCATGGTTTTGCTTCTTAATCAACTGCATGGTTGCCGTGAGCGTAAGCGTCATCCCAAAGATCACAGCAATCACGTTGCTGTTTAAATAATAAGCTACAAAAGCCCCTATAACCGCCCCTATAACCGTGGCGATTTCAAGAAACATGCCTAAGCGGATATTGGTAATCCCCTCCTTAACATAAGCACTGCCCGATCCAGAACTTGTTGCGATGGAAGCCACAAGCGCAGCACCTACAGCATAGTGAAAATCAATGCCAAGCACCAAGGTCAACAACGGAATTACGACAACGCCGCCACCAAGTCCCGTAAGCGAGCCTAAAAGACCAGCGCAATACGCACCGACAAGAAGAATTATTGTAAAAGTTATAATAGACATAAAACAACTAATTTATCGAACCTACCTTAAAATTTAAAGGTTTTACGGTGCAACGGCGACAGACCATGCTGACGGATACCCTCACGATGAGCCACGGTGGGATAACCTGCATTTTTATCCCACGCATAATAGGGATATTCCTTATGCAGTTCATGCATGTAATCATCTCTGTAAGTTTTGGCCAACACACTGGCAGCCGCTATCGACAGGTATTTTGCATCCCCCTTAACAATCGTTTGGTGGGGAATGTCTTGATAAGGTTTAAATCGATTGCCGTCAACAATCACAAACTCCGGACGCACCTTCAGCTGATCCAATGCGCGATGCATGGCCAGTATTGAGGCATTCAGGATATTCATTTCATCAATTTCTTCGGCAGTCACCACGCCAACAGCCCAAGCTATGGCATCGCGTTCGATATCCACACGCAACTCGCGGCGGCGTTTATCCGTGAGTTTTTTTGAGTCGTTCAACCCCTCATGCTGGTAATCAGGCGGTAAAATCACGGCAGCGGCATACACGCTCCCTGCCAGGCAACCACGTCCAGCCTCATCGCAACCGGCTTCTATTTTATGTTCGGTGTTATATATAGGTGAAAGCATAGAAATTGATTTCAAGTTAAAGATAAGCACTATTAAGGCGAGGACAATCAATGCCCACGCTAAAACATCTTACGAACCCGTTCAAGGGCAGCCACAAACTGATCCACCTCCTCGCGGGTGTTGTACAACGCAAATGAAGCGCGCGCCATACTTTCCACACCGTAGCGCTGCATCAGGGGTTGTGCACAATGATGACCAGTACGTATGGCAATACCCAAACGATCAAGTAAAGTACCAAGATCTAAGGGATGGATATTTCCAATATTAAAGGCGACCACCGCATCTTTTCCCTCGGTTTCACCGTAGAATTTCAGATCGGGTATTTGTCGCATCTGTTGCATTGCATACTGCGTCAAAGCGCGTTCATGCTGGGCAATCTGCGCCATTCCTAATTGCTCAACATACTTAATTGCCGTAGCCAATCCGTGCGTTCCCACATAATTGGGTGTGCCCGCTTCAAACTTAAAAGGTAAGCGCTCATACGTTGTTTTTTCAAACGTCACGCGCGATATCATCTCACCACCACCGTGATAGGGCGGCATGGCATTAAGCAGATCCGCTTTACCATAAAGCACCCCAATTCCTGTTGGGCCATAAACCTTATGTCCACTAAAAGCAAAGAAATCGCAATCCAATGCTTGCACATCCACTGGGATATGTGGCGCGCTTTGAGCACCATCGACCAAAAATTTCGCACCATGCTCATGAGCAATGCGAATCATTTCAGCAACGGGATTCACCGTGCCCAGCACATTACTGACGTGCGCCACGCTCACCAGACGCGTGCGTGGTGTAAACAATGCTTGATATGCTTCCATATCCAAAGCACCGCAATCGGCAACGGGAATAACCTTCAGCACAATACCCTTACGGTCGCGCAGGAGTTGCCAGGGCACAATATTAGAATGATGCTCCAGCTCACTCACAATAACCTCATCGCCCTCATTTAAAAATGCCTCGCCGAAGCAATGCGCCACAAGGTTAATACTTTCGGTCGTGCCACGCGTAAAGATAATCTCCGTTTCAGACGCCGCATTGATAAAGGCGCGCACCGTTTCGCGTGCCGCCTCATGTAAATCGGTGGAACGCTGCGATAAGAAATGCACACCACGATGCACATTAGCATTCACGGTGTGATACATCTCAGTAATAGCCTCGGTCACGCACCGAGGCTTTTGTGTTGTTGCAGCATTATCCAGATACACCAAAGGACGACGATACACTTCGCGCTCAAGGATCGGGAAATCAGCCCTTATTTTTTCTAAATCGTACATAGCCAAAATACAGATACGTTGGTTTTACTTGCAAATCTTACACCCATCACAGGTGCTTGCCTCACCACGGAAGCGCATCTCAACAAGGTGAGCCAAGCGCTCACGCAGGTATTCAATTTCTACATGCTGAAGCACCTCGTTCACAAAGGCATATTGCAGCAACAAACGCGCTTCCTGCTCAGAGATACCACGTTGACGCATATAAAAAAGTGCGGATTCATCGAGTTTTCCTACCGTTGAGCCGTGATTACACTTCACATCGTCGGCATAGATCTCCAACATCGGTTGCGCGTAAGCATGAGCGGTAGGCACCACACAAAGATTAGCATTGGTTTGTTCCGACAAGGTATGCTGAGCATCAGGCTGCACCAAAACCTTGCCTGCGAATGCACTGACACTATGGTCGTCCAGCACATACTTATACAGCATCTTACTGTTGCAGTTTGGCGCCACGTGCTCCACAACGATGTTATCATCAACCACCTCTTGTCCGCCGGCAATCACCGCACCACCCGTAAAGACCTGTGCATGTTCGCCCATCAAGCGCACATTCACTTGATTATGGGTTTGTCCCGCATGGAGCGTAACGCCATTCATCGTCACCTGACTGCCAGCTTGCTGTTGGATATAGAAATGCGCGAACTTAGTCACGTTGCTGGCACCCTCCTCAATAGTATAAAGTTCTACTTTTGAATTTTCCTGTGCAAAAACTTCAGCCACCTGAGTCGTCAAATAAGGCTGACGTCCTGCCACGTGGTCGCAAATTAAGATTTGTGCCTCAGCCCCCTCTTCAACCACCACCAGCAAGCGGCGGTTAGAGAGCATCGCATGATTGGCATCGCACACATTCACCAATTGAATAGGATTCTTGGTCTTCACGTGCGCAGGCACATATATCAATAAGCCGTCTTGCGCCAACATGGTGTTCAGCGCAGCTACTGCATCAGCATCATGCACCGCACGATTGTAAAAATCAGCGATGAATTCGCTGTTTTCCTTCAAACACGCCACTTTAATACCTTCCGCTTCAAAATGATTATGAGCCGGCAATATTGGAGTGTCATTCACCACGAAACACAACGATGTGCTTAAGTTAGGCACGTTACAACGATACACCTCATAAGGATTCACAGAAGGCAAGGCCCGCTGAAGATTCACCCCAAAATCAGGAGCGAACGCACCTTGCACATCAAAATAGCGATAGCGTTCATCCTTGCGCAAGGGCAATCCTTTTTGCTCTAATATTTTTGCAGCCTCATCGCGATGGGCATTCATGGCAGCGCAGCTGTTCTGATCCACCAAAGCACGATGTTCGGCAAAGAGTTGTAAATAAGGTTTTGAATTGGACATAACTTCTTGCCTCCTTATGCATTATTAACCTCTTCCTTAATCCAATCGAAACCACGCTCTTCAATCTCGTAGCCCAAGGCTGCAGTACCCTCCTTCACGATTCGTCCGTTCATCAACACATGCACAAAGTCAGGTTTCAGATAATCCAACATACGCTGATAGTGGGTAATTACCATGGCGCTTGTCTTTTCATTGCGAAGCATATTAAATCCTTCAGCCACAATACGCAAGGCATCAACATCCAAGCCCGAGTCGGTTTCATCCAAAATAGAAAACGAAGGTTCAAGCACCGCCATTTGAAAAATCTCGTTGCGCTTGCGTTCACCACCTGAAAAACCCTCGTTCACACCACGACTCATGAAGTGCGCATCAAGCCCCACCATTTTTCGCTTTTCCTTCAACATTTTGAGGAACTCAGCCGCAGGAATGGGTTGCTCACCGAAATAGGCACGCTTAGCATTAATCGCCGCGCGCATGAAGTTAGTCATCGAAACACCAGGGATTTCTATTGGAGCCTGGAATGACATAAAAATACCCTCATGCGAACGATCTTCAGGCGAGAGTTCCAATAAATTCTTGCCCTTGAAGATAATCTCGCCAGAAGTTACCTCATACTTAGGGTGCCCCACGAGCACATTGCTTAACGTACTTTTACCAGAACCATTAGGTCCCATCAATACGTGCACCTCACCTTCATTGATGGTCAGGTTCACGCCTTTAAGAATTTCCTTGCCTTCAACGCAGGCATGTAAGTTTTTTATCTGAAGCATGTTGTCTGTATTTTTCGCTCTGAAGTTTCTATACATTGATTAGCGGGCAAAGATACTTATTTTTTTCGAGGTAGCTTCTATCACTTCGACCTATTCCTGCTTTTTTAGCAAAATATAAGCTTAAGTGACATAAAAAGAGCCAGCTTCACTTTCTTATCCTTTGATTTTCTGCGCTCACATCCTATTCCTGAGCTTTTACCACTTTTCGTTTTTTTGCTTCATTTTTTTTGCATTTGCCCAACCGAGCATGCCTCCACAACAACGAAACAGAAGTAAAAGCATGACATTGAGAACCCTACGGCAAACGAAGCACAAAGAAAGACGTACGACAAACCATTGTAAACACACCCGAACGTTAATTTCTTCAATGGTATTTACCAACACCTCATATATATTTTTTATATTTATAATGTGTAAGATTGTTTTTTTTTATACTTTTGCGCCAAAATAAAAATATTATGCAAAAGAATCTTGTCATTGTCGAATCACCAGCCAAGGCTAAAACCATTGAAAAATTCCTTGGCTCAGACTATAAAGTACTTTCAAGTTTCGGCCATATCCGCGACTTGAAAAAGAAGGATTTTGGGATCGATCTAAAATCATTCACGCCCGAATATGAGGTTTCTGCCGACAAACTACATGTGGTTTCTGAATTGCGCGCAGCAGCCAAAGCAGCAGAACATGTGTGGCTCGCATCCGATGAGGACCGCGAGGGAGAAGCTATTTCATGGCACTTGGCTGAGGTCTTAGGTATCAAACCCGAAGAAGCAAAGCGCATCGTGTTTCATGAAATCACAAAGCCTGCCATCCTTGAGGCGATTCAAAACCCACGCAGCATCGACTTAAACCTCGTGGATGCTCAGCAAGCCCGCCGTGTGCTTGACCGCTTGGTTGGCTTTAAGCTATCACCTGTACTGTGGCGTCGCGTGCGCCCCAGTTTGTCAGCAGGACGCGTACAGAGCGTGGCCGTACGATTAATCGTTGAGCGCGAACGTGAGATCGAAAACTTCACAGCAGAAGAAAACTACCGCATCACAGCCGTGTTCAACGTTCCCACGACCGACGACGCCACAACAACACTGAAGGCAGAAATGCCCTTACGCTTCGCCACGCTTCAGGAAGCCGAAGCTTTCTTAAACCTTTGTAATGGCGCAAGCTACAACATCACGCAAATCACAAAGCGCCCCACAAAGCGCACGCCAACACCGCCCTTCACCACATCAACCCTACAGCAGGAAGCAGCCCGAAAACTTGGATTCCCCGTGGCTGTCACGATGCGCGTGGCACAATCGCTCTACGAAAGCGGACACATCACCTATATGCGTACCGACTCAATGAACCTCTCGCAATTGTGCTTAAACAGCAGTAAAAAGGTGATTACTGAACAAATGGGCGAAAAATACCATAAATGCAGAACCTACCAAACCAAAGCCAAGGGTGCGCAGGAAGCCCACGAAGCCATCCGCCCCACTTACATGGAAAAGACGGAAGTGCCGGGAACAGCGCAAGAAAAGAAGCTCTACGACTTGATTTGGAAGCGCACCATTGCCAGTCAGATGGCTGACGCACAGTTGGAAAAGACCACCGTCACCATCAGCATCACCGACAAGGAGGGCAACACACTGGAACAGAATTTCATTGCGTCGGGCGAAGTGGTTAAGTTTGACGGTTTCTTGAAAGTGTACCGCGAAAGCAGCGACAACGACAACGAACAAGAAGGCGAAGATGGCACATTACTACCACCCATGCGCAAGGGCGACACGCTTCAAAGCAAAGAAATCATTGCCACACAACGCTTCACACAAGCCCCAGCACGCTTCACAGAAGCTTCATTGGTGCATAAGTTAGAGGAATTAGGCATTGGCCGTCCCTCAACCTACGCCCCAACGATTTCCACAATCCAACAACGTGAGTACGTGGCTCGTGGCGAGAAAGATGGCGAAAAACGCGCCTACACCATAATCACCCTGAAGAACAACAAAATAAAAACAGCCACAAAACAAGAAAATGTGGGTGGCGACAAGGGTAAGCTCGTACCCACCGACACGGGGTGCATCGTCAACGACTTCTTGCTTGAGAATTTCCCTGAAATCATGAATTACAACTTCACCGCAAACGTGGAACAGGACTTCGACGCTGTGGCTGAAGGCAAGAAAGATTGGCAAACGCTCATTAAATCGTTCTACAACAACTTCGACCCTCAAGTTGAGAAAGTACTTCAGGAACGTACAGAGAAGAAGGTGGGCGAACGCGAGTTGGGCATAGACCCAACCACAGGAAAGCCCGTCATGGTTAAGATCGGTCGTTTTGGCCCCATGGTGCAAATCGGAGTTGGCGGTGGCGATGAAAAGCCCGTATTTGCTTCGCTGGGCAAGGATCAAAGCTTAACATCCATCACCCTTGAAGAAGCTTTGGAGTTGTTTAAGTTGCCTCGCAATTTAGGTGCGTTTGAAGGAACCGACATCGTCATCAACACCGGACGCTTCGGTCCCTATATCCTGCACAACAAGAAATTCGTTTCACTCCCAAAGAGCGAAGATCCCCTTCACGTATCTCTTGAACGTGCCATTGAAATCATCTGCGAGAAACGCGAATCTGAAGAAAAGGCCAAGATCAAGAGCTTTACTGAGGATCCTGAAATGGAAATCAAAAACGGCCGCTTTGGTCCATACATCGCCTATAAGGGTAGCAATTACAAACTAACCAAAGCCCAAGCCGCTAATATTGAAGCCTTAACCTATGAAGAATGCTTAAAGCACGTGGAGGCTGAATCAGACAAGAAGAAAAAGAAAAAATAAGGCACACGTTAAAGTATGAAAGCAATTATCCTTGTTGGGTATATGTGCGTCGGGAAAACCACCGTTGGCCGACATCTCGCCAAAAAACTCAACTGTAGCTTCTACGATTTAGATTGGTATATCGAAGAGCGATTCCGCAAAAAAATACCTCAAATCTTTTCAGAGCGCGGTGAAGACGCATTCAGAGACTTAGAGCGTCGGATGTTGCATGAAGTGGCTGAATTTGAGAATGTCGTCGTGTCGTGTGGTGGAGGAACCCCATGCTTCTTCGACAATATGGATTACATGAACAGCGTCGCAACAACCATATTCATAAAGGCTACGCCCGAAACCATCCTCGAACACCTCAAAATCAGTAAGAGCGAGCGCCCACTCCTAAACGGGAAGACGCCCGAAGAACTGCGAACATACATCACTGAGCAACTACAACTCCGTGAGCCCTTCTATCAAAAGGCACAATACGAAGTTCTGGTGAATGTGCTCAACAACAAAGAGAATGTCAATGCATTTGTTGACGTAATTATTCAAACGATTAACAACCCTAATTCCTAATAAAGACCACAACATGCGTAAATGGCGAATTGAAGACTCGGAAGAACTCTACAACATCAAAGGTTGGGGAGTGAATTATTTCGGCATCAACGAAAAAGGAAATGTTTATGTAACTCCACGTAAGAACAGTGTTCAAATCGATTTAAAAGAAGTGATCGATGAACTCGCTACGCGTCATATCCAGGCTCCTGTTTTGTTGCGTTTTCCTGATATTCTGGACAACCGTATTGAGAAAACCAACGAATGCTTTGTTAAAGCAGCAAAGGAGTATAACTTCCAAGGCGACCATTTCATCATCTACCCCATCAAGGTAAACCAAATGCGCCCCGTCGTTGAGGAAATCATCTCACACGGCAAGAAGTACAACCTCGGTCTTGAGGCAGGTTCAAAGCCTGAATTGCATGCTGTTTTGGCCACGAACATGGACTCCGACTCACTCATCATTTGCAATGGCCACAAAGACCAGAACTTCATTGAAATGGCACTTTTGGCGCAGAAGATGGGTAAGCGCGTATTCCTTGTGATTGAAAAGCTCCCCGAACTTAAGATCATTGCTGAAGCTGCTGAAAAGTTAGGCGTGCGCCCCAACCTCGGTGTGCGCATCAAATTAGCATCAAGCGGCTCTGGCAAATGGATGGAAAGTGGTGGCGACGCCTCTAAATTCGGTCTTAACTCATCCGAACTTCTGGAAGCTTTGGAGCAGTTGGATAAGTTGGGCATGCGTGAATGCTTGCAGCTCATGCACTTCCACATTGGTTCGCAAATCACCAAGATTCGCCGTATCTCTACCGCACTGCGCGAAGCCGCACAGTTCTACGTGCAACTCAACGCCATGGGCTTTAATGTTAAGTTTGTGGACTGCGGTGGTGGTTTAGGTGTGGACTACGACGGCACACGCTCCAGCAACTCAGAAAGCTCCGTAAACTATAGCATTCAGGAGTATGTCAACGACTGCGTTTACACCTTCGTTGAAGCGTCAAACAAAAACAACATCCCCCACCCCAATATTATTTCCGAAGGTGGCCGTTCGCTGGCTGCACACCATGCCGTTTTGGTTTTAGATGTGCTTGAAAGTGTGTGCGTGCCCCAAATGCCAGAGGATTTCCACCCCAACGAAAATGACCATAAGTTGGTGCACGACCTCACTGAAGTGTGGGATAAGTTATCAACACGTTCTATGCTGGAAGACTGGCACGATGCCGAAGATATCCGCGAAGAGGCGCTCGACCTGTTCCGCCACGGCATTATTGATTTAAAAACACGCGCCCAGATTGAAAGCTTATACTGGAGCATCTCGCGCGAAGTCGCTGAGCTGGTTCACCATCAAAAGCACGCACCCGAGGAATTGCGTAAGTTAGACAAGCAAATGTCAGATAAGTATTTCTGCAACTTCTCGCTCTTCCAATCACTTCCCGACTCATGGGCGCTCGATCAACTATTCCCCGTCATGCCCTTGTCGCGCTTAAATGAGCGCCCCACACGTTCAGCCACAATCCAGGACATCACTTGCGACTCCGACGGAAAGATCGTGACCTACGTCAATCAAAACCAACAAACCAACTATATCCCCTTGCACACCATTAAGCAAGGCGAACATTACTACGTTGCGGTGTTCCTTGTTGGTGCTTACCAGGAAATTCTGGGCAACATGCACAACCTCTTTGGCGACACCAATGCCGTGCACATCAACGTCACCGCCAATGGCTACGAGATTGAAAAGACCATTGACGGAGAAACCGTTGCCGATGTATTGGAATACGTGCAGTACGACCCCAAGAAATTGGTGCGTCGCTTAGAAATCTGGGTGAGTAAAGCAATTAAAGAAGGTAAGATTACTGAGTCGGAAGGTAAGGAGTTCATCTCAAACTACCGTGCCGGACTTTACGGTTATACCTATTTGGAATAATGAAAGAAAAACTAACGGTTATTAAAGTAGGTGGCAAGATTGTGGAAAGTCCCGACAGTCTTGCTGCTTTGTTAAATCAATTTGCCTCAATCGAAGGCTATAAGATTTTAGTGCATGGCGGTGGTCGAACCGCCACAGATATGGCGGCGCGCCTTGGTATTGAAACCACCATGGTAAATGGTCGCCGCATCACCGATGCAGCGATGCTTGATGTTGTCACCATGGTCTATGCAGGGTTAGTCAACAAAAACGTTGTGGCTAAGCTCCAGGCCCATGGGGTGAACGCATTGGGTTTAACGGGTGCCGACATGAATGTCATGGCCTCCGTGAAGCGCCCCGTAAAGGACGTTGACTATGGTTTTGTAGGCGATGTCAAGCAAGCCGACGGTGCTCGCCTGGCGCAGTTGCTTCAATCGGGCATCACCCCCGTTATGGCGCCCCTCACCCACGACGGACAGGGCCATCTGCTCAACACCAATGCCGACACCATCGCTGGCGAGACGGCAAAGGCTTGTGCGCCCTATTTCGAAACAACCTTGGTTTATTGTTTTGAATTCCCTGGTGTGATGAGCAATCCCGACGACCTCAACTCGGTGATTCCCCACATCAATGCCCAGAGTTTTGAGCAATTAAAGGCCGACGGCATCGTTTCGGGCGGTATGATTCCTAAAATAGAAAATGCACTCGCAGCCGTTGAGGCAGGAGTGCATCAAGTGATTATCCGCAAGGCCGACGACATCTCTGTTGGCGGCACGATCATTAAATAACGCAGTCATGACTACAAAATATGAAGTAATGGCCCCTGTGGGCTCTCGCGAATCGCTCGCTGCTGCATTAAAGGCGGGTGCCGACTCTATTTACTTTGGCATTGAGAGCCTCAATATGCGTGCGCACTCTGCCACTAAATTCACCATCGACGATTTGCACGATATCGCTGAGCAATGCAATGCGCTTGGCGTGAAGTCCTACCTCACGGTCAATACGATTATCTACGGCGAGGACCTCCCTTTGATGCGCCAGATTTGCGACGCTGCAAAGGCTGCCGGTATCTCAGCAGTTATTGCCAGCGATGTGGCGGTATTGACATATTGCCACGAAATTGGCCAGGAGATACACCTCTCCACACAACTCAACATCTCAAATATTGAAGCATTGAAATTCTATGCGCGCTATGCCGATGTTGTGGTGCTTGCTCGCGAACTCAACATGACTCAGGTGCAAGCCATTCATGAGCAGATTGAGGCACAGCACATTTGCGGTCCCTTGGGCGAGTTGGTGCGCATTGAAATGTTCTGTCATGGTGCGCTCTGCATGGCGGTGAGTGGCAAGTGCTACCTCTCGCTGGACAATTTAGGCCGTTCAGCCAATCGTGGCGAATGCATGCAGATTTGCCGTCGTGGCTATATCGTCACCGACCGCGACACGGGGCTTGAGCTTGAGGTGGACAACAAATACATCATGAGCCCCAAGGACTTAAAAACAATCGGTTTCATCGATAAAATGATGAAGGCTGGGGTGCGTGTGTTCAAGATCGAAGGCCGTGCGCGCAGCGCTGAATATGTATACACGGTGGTAAAATGCTATAAAGAAGCCATTCAGGCTGTTGAAAACGGCACGTTCTCTGAAGAGCAGGTTGAAGCATGGACTGCACGCCTGTCAACCGTATTCAACCGTGGCTTCTGGGATGGCTACTACCAAGGCCAGCACCTTGGCGAATGGAGCCAGAAGTATGGCTCTAACGCCACACAGAAGAAGGTGTATATCGGCAAGGCCATGAAGTATTTCTCAAAGATAGGCGTTGGCGAGTTCCTGATTGAAGCTGGCGATTTAAATGTTGGCGATGAACTTTTAATCACAGGCCCCACAACAGGCGTGATATACGTAACTGCCGATGAAATCCACACCGACGGTCCAGTGCAGAGCGCTGGCAAGGGCGAGTTCGTGGCCATCAAAGTTCCAGAAAAGGTACGCCCCTCTGACAAGTTATACAAATTCGTTCCCAACACATAAGCCATGAAGCATCTATTATTTGACTTTGGTGGCGTCCTGGTCGATTTAGACAAACAACGCTGCATCGATGCCTTTGCGGCGTTAGGTTTTGACATACGCCCATACATTGGCACCTACCGCCAGGCGGGGTTCCTCTCGCTTTTTGAAAACGGCAAAATTAACGAACAGGAGTTTTGCCAAAAGCTACGCGAAGAAAGCGGTCAGCCCACGCTGAGCGATGCGCAAATCATCGCAGCCTGGCAAAGCTACCTCACCGACGTTCCTGCCGAGCGATTGGACATGCTGTTGCGCTTGAAGGAGAAGTACACGCTCCACGTTCTTTCAAACACCAACCCTGTGCATTGGCGCATGGGTGCTGAAGGTTATTTCCGCTATAAGGGCTTGAAGCTGTCCGACTTCTTCGACCACGTTTTCCTAAGCTATGAATTAGGGTTGGAAAAGCCTCAACCCGAAATATTCCAGGCTGTGGTCAATGGCATTGGCTGTGCGCCCAACGATATTTTGTTCTTCGACGATGCTGAGGCCAACTGCGAGGCAGCACGCCAATGTGGCTTGCAAGCCGTTTTGGCACCCGCCAACAGTGCATGGTTGCCCTTCGCCGAACAATTATTAAAGTAGGTTCTTTTCAACGTCAGTTAGTGGCACTTAAACCCGCCCAGAGGTGTTTCCCACCACGCTATTTTACAATAACTCACCCCGTAATCCTTACCCATGGTTGCAACAATAGGTTTTTTTGATGGTGTTCATAAAGGACACCTACACTTACTTCAATCCTTGATTGATGAAGCACGTCGTCGGCAGGATTCTGCCATGGTGATCACCTTTCTCGATCATCCCCGCCGCGTGTTGCGTAAGGATTATATTCCCGAGTTGCTCTCGTCGAACACGGAGAAAGAGATTTTATTGAGCCAGGCAGGGGTTGACGAGGTCGTTTTCCTTGAATTCAACGAAGATTTCAGTCATTTAACGGCCTATGAATTCATGAAAACGTACTTACGTGACCGTTTGGGTGTGAATGTGCTTCTCATGGGCTACGACCACCATTTTGGGTGCGACCCCAATGAAACGATTCAGGACATCCAGCGCCATGGCGCCGAGTTGGGCATTGAAGTCCTGCCCTGCGATGGGTTTAGGATGGAAAGCACAAAGGTGAGCAGCACCACCATCCGCAGGGCCTTGAAGACAGGCGACCTCAAAACCGCACGCGAATGTTTGGGTTACGACTACAGCATCACGGGCATCATTGTTGAGGGGCATCAGGTGGGCCGCTGCATGGGATTCCCCACGGCGAACATTCACCCCTCAAATCCCGATAAACTTCTGCCTGCATGTGGTGTCTATGCCATCCACGCTGAGGTGGGCGCTCAACGCTATGGAGGCGTTTTGAATATCGGTCATCGCCCGACGCTGAACAATGGCAATAACCTGTCGATCGAGGCCCACTTGTTTGATTTCGAGGGCAATCTTTATGGCAAGACCTTAACCGTGAGTCTTGTGGCCCGCTTAAGGGACGAACTCAAATTTGAATCGCGCGAGGACTTGCAGCAGCAAATCCATGCCGATGTCAGCATGGCAAAGCGCATCCTTGCAGCCCAGTAATCAACACGGTTACAAGTTCAACGTTTTCTCTAAAAACCAACGAAATGAATATATTCCTTCTGTTGCTGCTGTTTTTCTTGTCGCAACTTTTCTCGCAGGTCGGTGCCATGCTGATAGCCTATTTAGTGCCGTCCATTCCTTGTACACCAGGCATGAATATCAATGCCATGGTGCTGGGTTATCTGATGTTGATTTTCAATTTAATTTTGCTCTGGTTATTGCCCAAATGCAAGCTCACCCGCTATGAGTGGTTTGCCACGTGGCCCACTCAGCGCTACAAGATGTTTGGCCCCGTCATTGGCTCTACCTTGCTTTTGGCCTTGGGCACCTCATTATTGGTTCAGCCCTTCAACCTCGACGATGGCGGCAGCACCTTGCTTTTCGAAGCCATGAAGGGCGATGTGCTTTGCGTTATTCTTTTGGTATTTGTCGGTCCGTTGCTTGAGGAAGTTATTTTCCGCGAAGGTATTTTGCGCCAACTCATCATGCGCTACAAGCTCAATCCCATTTTAAGTATTGTGCTCAGTGCCCTGGCCTTTGGTTTTGTTCATGCCAACTTCATGCAAGCCATCCCTGCCATCCTCATGGGCATTCTTTTAGGTGCTTTTTACATACTTTCGGGCGACATACGTCTGTCCTACACGGCCCACGTGGTGAACAATGCCAGTGCCATATTATTGTTATACTTCCCACAAACGAACGTGATTGACACCAATTGGCCGATGCCCATAGCCTTAGGTTTTGGCGCATTGCTCTGTGCCGGTAGTTTTATGTGGCTCAAGAAACTCTTGCTTCAAAAATGAAAATACGACATATTGACTTAGGCGACAAGCCCCTTTTGTTGGCGCCTATGGAAGATGTGACCGACATTGGTTTTCGTTTGCTTTGTCGAAAGCTCGGTGCTTCGATGGTTTACTCTGAATTTGTGGCTGCCGATGCTTTGGTGCGCATGGTAAATAAAAGTTTGCAGAAACTCACCGTGTGCGATGAAGAGCGCCCCGTGGTCATTCAAATCTATGGCAAGGATCCCATTGCCTGTAGGGACGCGGCGCAGATCGTTGTTGAAACGGCACACCCCGATATTCTGGACATCAACTTTGGTTGCCCCGTGAAACGTGTGGCAGGCAAGGGCGCTGGAGCAGGGATGTTGCAAAACGTACCGCTGATGCTTGAAGTCACCAAGGCTGTTGTAGATGCCGTTGATGTACCTGTGACGGTAAAAACGCGTTTAGGTTGGGACAACGACAGCAAAATCATCGTTCCCCTGGCTGAGCAGTTGCAAGACTGTGGCATTGAAGCCCTCACCATCCATGGTCGCACCCGGGCACAGATGTACACCGGTCAAGCCGACTGGACCCTCATTCGCGAGGTCAAGCAAAATCCGCGCATGCACATCCCCATCATTGGCAATGGCGATTTAGTCACTGGCGACGATGCCGTCCGTGCGTTTAATGAATATGGTGTGGATGCCGCCATGGTTGGTCGCGCCACCTTTGGACGTCCTTGGGTGTTTAAGGAAATGCACGACGCCCTCCATCCCGATGCTCACGATGTTGAAGCGGTCATTGACAGTCCATACCCCATCATGAGCAACGATTGGAAATTGGATGTTTTAAAGGAGCAGGTTCTCACCAGTGTGCGCCGCATTGACGAGTATCGTGGCATTCTCCATGTGCGCCGCCATTTAGCGGCATCACCGCTGTTCAAGGGCATCCCCGACTTCAAACCAAACCGTGTCGCCATGCTTCGCGCTGAGACCGTTGAAGAACTGTTTGATATCATTGAACGCATACGCCCATTGGTATCGGAATTCAAAGGGTGCTA
Source organism: Bacteroidaceae bacterium (assembly GCA_017628775.1). The sequence goes on from JAGBYN010000100.1 coordinate 34,307, forward strand.
AACCCCTATCTCTCAACGCTTCATCAAACCGCACGGCAGTTGTACTCTGTGCTCTGTACTCTAAACTCTCAACGCATCATCAAACCGCACAGCAGTTGTACTCTGTACTCTGTGATCTGTACTCTAAACTCTAAACTCTCATCTCTAAACTCTAAACTCTCAACCCTCAACTCTTCACCAAACCGCACTCATGAATATAGCACTTATAGGATACGGCAAAATGGGCCGTATGATCGAAGAAATTGCCCGTTCAAGGGGCCACCAAATCGTATCAATCATTGATATCAATAATCAGGACGACTTTGATTCTGATGCATTCCGCAGCGCCGATGTGGCGATTGAATTTACAAACCCCACAGCCGCTTATGGCAATTACCTGCGTGCCTTTGCACAAGGTGTTAAGGTCGTTAGCGGTTCTACAGGTTGGAAAGCCGACCATGAAGCAGATGTACGCCGCATGTGCTCTGAGGAAGGCAAGACACTCTTTTGGGCGTCAAACTTCAGCTTGGGCGTTGCCCTGTTTGGTGCCGTAAACCGCTACTTGGCGAAATTGATGAATAACTTCCCCGACTATGCGGTGAGCATGGAGGAAACACACCACATCCATAAGCTCGACGCGCCCTCGGGCACTGCCATTACCTTAGCAGAAGACATCATTGAATGTTTGGACGCTAAAAAGGCGTGGGCCCTGGGCACCGTTCAGAATCCCGACGGCAGCCTTACAGGCACCACCGACATTGCTGCAGACGCCTTGCGCATTGACGCCATTCGTCGCGATGAAGTACCTGGCATCCACACCATCACATACGACAGTCCTGCCGATAAGATTGTCATTACGCACGATGCCCACAACCGCCGTGGCTTTGCGCTCGGCGCCGTTCTTGCGGCTGAGTTCACCAAGGACCACACCGGTTTATTGTCGATGAACGATCTTTTCAATTTCTAAAGACTATTACCAGCACGGGTATTCAAGCCCTTTTAATGCGTCTGCTTTATGAAAAAAATCAATGCCTCTCGTTTTGATATCATCAAATGCACCATCGCTTTGGTGCTTTACTTCGCCTTCCTGCTTTGGGTTAAATCATGGTGGGGATTGTTGGTCGTGCCGTTCATCGTTGATTTCTACATCACCAAGAAAATCAATTGGGGATGGTGGAAAGAGTTAGAGAATCCGCTGTCGCGCATGGTCATGAGTTGGGTGGATGCCATTGTCTTTGCTTTGGTGGCCATCTACTTCCTGAACAATTTCTTTTTCCAGAACTTCGTCATCCCAACATCTTCTTTGGAAAAGACCATGCTTGTGGGCGATTACCTTTGTGTGAGTAAAATGAGCTACGGCCCACGTATTCCGCAAACACCGCTCACCATGCCCCTCACGCAAAACACCATGCCTGCCATTCTTGGCGGTGGCAAGAGCTACCTCGACAAGCCCCATTGGGAATACCGACGCATCGCCGGACTCGGACAAGTGAAGTTAGGCGACATCGTAGTATTCAACTATCCCGCGGGCGACACCGTGTGCGTCAAAGCACAAAACCCCGACTACCGCACCCTCTGCTACATGTTTGGTCTACAAATATTGGCACAGTCGGGCACTGACTTCACGCCCGCGCCATCCATGACCTACGAGCAGCAGCAAGCTGTTTATGCACAGTGGTATGCGCTCGGTCGCCAGTATCTCCATGCGCACCCCAATGAATTTGGCGAGGTATTGGCACGCCCTGTTGATCGTCGCGAGAACTTCGTTAAGCGTTGTGTCGGCATGCCCGGACAAACCCTGCGCATCGTTGAGGGTCAGATTTACCTGGATGGCGCCTTGCAACCACTGCCCGAACACGCGCAATTCAATTACGATGTTGAATTCAAAAAGAGTTTAACCCTCGAAACGATGAGCGAGTTAGGCATCACACGCGAGGATATCTACTGCTACAACTCTGGCAACGGACTGCCACTCACCAAGGCGGTGAAGCAAACCCTGGAACAAACGGGTGTCATTGCCCCCAATGCGCCCATGACCGAACCTTCGTCAACGGCCCTCTACCCTCTTAACATGGCTAAGGACTGGACCACGGCAAACTATGGTGGCGAAGATGGCATTTGGATTCCTAAGCGTGGCGAAACGCGCCAACTCACGCTGGAGACTTTACCCATCTACGAACCATGCATTGCCATCCACGAGGGCAACGACCTTAAAGTAAGCGACGGCAAGATCTTCATCAACGGCAAGGAAACCACCAGCTACACCTTTAAATTCAATTATTATTGGATGATGGGCGACAACCGCGATTGCTCGGCTGACTCACGCTCATGGGGTTTCGTGCCCGAGGACCACATCGTGGGCAAACCGCTCTTTGTATGGCTGTCGCTCGACCCCGACTACGACCTATTCTCAGGCAAGATACGTTGGGAGCGTTTCTTTAAATCAGAATTCTAAGCCCGTACAACGGCCGATGGGGGCAACAACGCAGCGCGGCATAAGCTTTATCCACTCATCCTCCCATCAAGGCTAATTAATAGATCGTATGCAACAACCTTTCTCTAAACGTGAGCGAAAGGCCATCTGCGTGGTTGTTTTGCTTTTGGTGCTCTTCATCGGTGGCGGCTTTTACCTCATGCCCCACCTCGTCACCACCAAGGAGATCATTCTTTCAGAGGCAGCACTATCTGAGTTGAAGCACTTTGATCGTGTTACCTCTGCCATGCAGTCTGCGTCAAGCACCAACGCCCCCGCGTTGTTGCACTTAAAAAACTTCGACCCCAACACCATAGATTCAACCGAATTTATGGCGTTGGGGTTTCCCTTATGGTTAACGAACAACATCCTGAAATACCGCAAGGCGGGAGGACGATGGCGCAAGGCCGAGGATTTCCGCAAATTGTATGGCATGAGCGATGAATTGTTCGCACAAATCAAGCCTTACATCAAAATCACGCCCACCGTCTCTGAGCAAAAGCGCGACAGCATCCACAAACTGCAGCAACCTAAGTTTGAACACATCACCACCCTTGACCTCAACACCGTGGACACCCTCACGCTGCAGCGCATCCCGGGCATTGGCAAGCACTACGCCAGAAGCATCGTGGCCCTGCGCCATCGCCTGGGTGGCTTCATTGACGTGGCACAACTCAGCATCATCGATGGACTGCCAACCGACATTACCAAATGGTTTGAGGTGAGTCCAGACTTTAAACCCCAGAAGCAGGGGCTTAACGAGGCTTCGTTCAAAACTTTGGCGCGCCACCCTTACCTCACTTACGAACAGGTAAAGACCCTGAAAAACCACATCAGGAAATACGGTCGATTCAAAGATTGGGGTGAATTGCTGATGTACTCCAACTTCACTGAAAAGGATATTAAGCGCTTACAGATTTATTTTGAATTAGGCATGCCTCAACCCCAGGTTGACAGCACTGCCGCAAAGCCATGACCTACCTGCTCCTTTTCCCACTCATGATCTGGATTGCCTTGGCCGTTGCGCTATGCATTCCGTGGCACCTCCAGCCTCAGCCATTCTTATGGGTAGCGGTTGGGGGTGGTGTGCTGTTATGGATTCTGAAACACCGTGTGGCTGAGCGATTCTTCCGTGCCTTATTCAGCCTCTGCATGCTTTGTTTGGGTGCTTTTCTCCAACTCAACGAACGCACAGCGCTCAATGCCGTGACGTGGGCGGAAGAGGCACAACCCTACCGCATCGCCCATGTGCGACATGTGGATGAGCGCCAATCGACCTATCAGGTGGCGGGCGAGGTCAATGGCCACAAGGTGATGATTGCCCTGCAAAAGGACAGCACTCATGCAGCGCCACAGGTGGGCAAGGCCTTGCTGTTCAGGGCGCGCCTTGAACAGCCAAAGCATTCGGGCAATCCAGGCGATTTCGACTATGCCAATTACTTGATGCGCCAGGGCGTGGCGGGCACTGCTTATTGCACCGCCTCATTGTGGCAGACCTCTAACACCGAAAGCGAATCCCTGCCGCTTACTGTGCGTTTCCTGACCTGGCGCGAACGGGCTGTGACACAACTCAAGCAACACCTCAGCGGCACCTCACTCGCCATCATCACTGCCATGACCTTGGGCGACAAAAGCATGATTGTACCTGAAACGCGCACCACGTTTTCTGCCACAGGCGCAAGTCACATCCTTGCCCTTTCGGGCTTGCACCTCAGTATCCTTTACGCTCTGTTGATGTTAACCTTCGGGCAGATGGTGCGCCATCGCCGCGCGCTTTACCGTGCAGTTTCAGTCGTGTGCCTGGTGGGCATTTGGTTGTTTGTGGGCATCGCAGGTGCTCCACTTTCATTGCTGCGTGCCGCGATCATGCTCACCATCGTTCAGCTTTGTTTATTAGTGAGCCTGGAGCGTTCCTCCCTCAATCATTTGGCGCTTGCTGCACTCATCATTCTTTTGTTTTCGCCGCAGTCGTTGTTTGACGTAGGGTTCCAATTGTCGTTTATTGCCGTTGGCGCCATCTTCATGCTGTCGCTCTGTTTTCAGCAGCGTGCATTTGACTGGTACGCCACCCCTCATGGTCCAGTCCGTCGCGCTGTCCAAACCTTGGGGAATGTGCTTGGCGAGATGCTTAAAGTATCCCTGGCAGCACAGCTCGGCACCATGGCACTCGTGGCATACTACTTCCACACGGTGCCCACCTATGGTTTGTTGGTAAACATCATCGTTATTCCGCTCACTTACATCCTGCTTTGTTGCACCCTTTTGTTTTTTCTCTTGCCCTTCGCACAATGCTTTTTGGGCATAGTCATGCACCACGTGCTTCAATTCATGCTTGATTTCTTAACTGGCGTCAGCATGCTTCCTGCAGCCTTTTTCACGTGGCACCCCACTCCGCTCATGGTCATCGCCCTTTATGGTTTTATGGGCGCTTGCCTTTGGCGGGCATATCGCCGCAAACCCACATTCGGGGCGATTATCGCTGGCGGTCTGTGCGCTGGCGTATTCGGTATGAGTTTGATCTTTGCGCATTTCAGGTCGGCTGAGCCTGCCCTATGGATTTACAACAGTCCTAAAGCCGAGGCGGTTCATGTGGTGGTAAACCCACAAGAGCATTTCCTTTGGACCCACGACCGCCACCGCACGGAAAAGGCACTTTCCTTTGTGGCAAAGGACTATTGGAAAACCGAGGGGTTGGCTGCCCCCATTTTCTTGCTGGGCGACACGCTTTTGCCTGCATTGAGCGTAGTGAAGCAAGTCATGGTGGTAGGTCCCTGCACCATTGCCCGAGTGGGTCACCGCAGCACCTATCCCCTGCCTTCCGCTGCTCCCGAAAAGCCCTTGAACGTTGAGGTGCTTGTGCTGCAACGCGGAGCCACAGCGCCCTTAGCACAGATCTTAAAATACTACCACCCGCGCACCATCGTTCTGGACGCTTCATTGAGCGAGGCGCACAGGATGATGTATGCCCAGGCTGCACAGCAATTGGCCATCAACATCCACGACATCAAGCAAAATGGCGCTTTTCAATTGAAAATCCCTTAGACCTCATCAAAGCGTCAGCAATTATAGGAATTTAAGAACTTGAACCCAACCTAATTAAAAATCCAGACGGTTTAATGAGCCTAAGCGAATAAAATAATTCGCTAATTCTTTAATTCTTGAAAAAAAACAAGAAAACAGGAGGACGCAACGTTAAAAAGAAATCCAGACGCTTTGATGAGCCTTGGCGAATAAAATAATTCGCTAATTCTTTAATTCTTGAAAAAACAAGAAAGCAGAAGGACGCAATGCTAAAAAGAAATCTAGAATTAGAGAATTAGAGAATTAAAGACGATCTGATGAGCCTAAGCGAATAATTAGAGACGATCTAATGAGCCTAAGCGAATAAATAATTCGCTAATTCTTTAATTCTTGAAAAAACAAGAAAACAGAAGGGCGCAACGTTAAAAAGAAATCCAGACGTGTTGATGAGCTTAGCGAACAATTAGAGATTTGGCTAATGGCGCTTTTCAATTAAAAGCCCCCGAATAAGGACGCACACAGCGCTGAACCACTAATTACGTTTTTCTCTTGGACAAGTAGTATTCTTTTGCTACTTTTGCAATAATTTGAAAAAGTGCTCGTTATAGCAGTATCCTATCCAATCACCGTTACTGAGCACCATATTCTTTTCACGTCACTAAAACTACAGACGACGCAAATCAATCATGAATGAATTTAGCATTAAAACGCTTTTGAATGCGTTATTGGCATTTAAGAAACAAATCATCATTAACTTGGGCATCGCCTTTGTCCTGGGGATTATTGTAACATTCAGCATCCCTAAGCAGTATCTGGCTGAAACGTGCCTGGTCTATGAAATCAGCGACGACACGTCCTTAGGTGGCTTGAGTTCCATGGCTTCAGTCATCGGTTTGTCGCTGGGCAGCACCAACGATGCTATTGGGCCAGACCTCTACAAGGAAGTCATCACCACCAATCAATTTATCGCTGAGCTTTTCCCCGTGCAGGTAGAAACTATGGATGGGGAGCAAATGACCTTTGGCACCTTCCTAAAGGACAAGACCAAAGATCCGTGGTGGAGCGCAGCCATTAAAGGCACAATAAAAGGGATTAAAGCCCTCATATCTGGCAAGAAGGACAATCTTGAGGACGAAGTGATGAATCCGAAAATGCTGAGCATCGAGCAAGAGGGCATCATCAAGGGTTTGCGTGGCCTCATCAATTGCAGCATCAATGAAAAGACAGGGGTAATCACCTTAGGATTTAGTGCTCAGGACCCCATCGTGGCAACCACGATGGTCGATACCATTATGATTAAGCTGAGGGATGCCATCACCGCCTACCGCACCAACAAGGCACGCCTGGATTTAACCTATTACCATGAGTTGGAGCAACAGGCGCAGGAGGAGTTGGAACGTTGCCGCTTGGCATACGTCAAATTCTCCGACGCCAATCAAGACATACGTTTGCAAAGCTATCTAACGCAAGCCAGCAAATTGGAGAACGACCTGCAAATCGCCACAAGTGCCTACACACAGATCAAGCAGCAATTGCAGTTGGCTCAGGCCAAGGTTCAGGAAAGCACACCTGCCTTCACCATCCTTCAGGAATCAAGTGTGCCCAACCGTGCCAACTCGCCTAAGAAGATCTTAATTCTTTTTGCCTTCCTCTTCGTCACCGCCATTGGTAGCGCAGGTTATGTGTATGTAAAACTATTGTTTGGAAAATCGCCAGTCAAGTAAGCGAATAGTGAAGAATTTTTTAAAGAACATAAGCCTCCTTCAACTGGGGGGTAATCTCTTGTTTGTTGGATTAATCTTTGTTATCATGATTGATCCAACTAATTCTATTTTGAAACTCAAGGAGGTGTTCTTTATTCTTCTTTTAGGTTATAACATCGCCTTTTTCAAGCCTAACCTGAAATTGCTTTGGCCTCTGTTGCTGGTGTACTGCGCCATATTCTGCAGTTACATCTGTTGCGTTGTGCGCGGCGAGCCCATCGTACACGAGGAACTGTTTGCCGTGTTCAAGGCCTTTGCCCCTTTAATGCTACTGCCTTGGGTGAAGCAATACAATGTCATGAAACTATCGGTCATTCCAGCTGTGCTGATGGGGTGTTTCATGGCGATACTCTACCTCTTCGTGAGTTCCAGCGAGGTCATTGAACTTGCCGTGTGGACCTTCGTGAAGCAGCACAACGACTTCATCATGATGACGCACCGCAACTTCCTGGGCATTCCTTTCTTTGGCATGTACTACAAATCGATCATTTCGCTGGTCTTCACGCTTTTCATCCTGTACTACAAGCTGTCGCACAAGGTTTCGTTCTTTGGTATTGTCTGCGTCCTGCTGTTGACCTTTGCTTTCCTGGTGAGTGGCACGCGCGCCACCATGCTCCTGCCCTTTGCCATTATTGGGCTCGTGGCGTATTTCCGCATCAAAAACCTGCCCCGCGTCAAATATTTCCTATATCCCACGCTCTGCATAGCTGGCATCCTGTTTTTGGGCCTCATCCTGATGCTGGCATTTGAAAAGGGCGAAGCGTCCAACGCCATGAAGTATGGCCACTTAACCTCGTATGCCACTTTGTTTAACGAAAATCCCTTGTATTTCATCTTCGGACAAGGCCCCTGCACCAAGTTCTACACCATTGGCTTTGGCGCTGCCGTAACGCAAACGGAGTGGACCTACATCGAACTGATTCGCAACTACGGCATCTTCGCTGTGTTTATGCTCCTGGTGATGTTCTATCCCGTGTATGCCTTAATCAAAGCGCCCAGATCTGAATACAACATCGGCATCCTGATGGCATACATCTGTTATTTATTCATTGCGGGCACGAACCCGCTGTTCATCTCATCCACAGGGATGGCAGTGATGCTGATGATTTACTCTTATATTGAAAGAGAGAAAAACAGAGTACAAGCAATAGAGTACAGATAACCGAGTACAGAGTACAACTACCATCCGGATTACCATTCCACAATTAGTTTACGAGCGTTACGTGGATTGACGACAGGACCGACACAGAGAGCAGTCCTTAAAACAACACCACTCAAGCGATATCACCACATCACTCCTCACGACATCATGCTAAAAGATTTATTGAAAAAGATATTCTCCAGGGAACGCATTGATCGCTTTTACGTTCCCTACTCCATGTTCTTCAAAAACGCACGCAGAGAGGCGTTCAAGACCTGGGGACCACACACCCAAATCAATGGACCAATCAAAGGCTGCACTGAATTTGTGGCGTTGGACGACTTCACACGCCTCCAGGCCGACACCCGCATCACCTCGATCGGTGGCATGGTGAGAGTCAAGAAATACTCTGCTGTGGCTGCCGACTGTTTATTCATCCCTGGTAGCCACGTGCCCACCGTTGGATTGCCCCAATTCCTGAGCATCACCCACATCAACGATGTTGAGACTGAAATCGTTATTGAAGAAGATGTGTGGGTGGGCTCTCGCTGCACGCTTCTGAACAAGGCGCGTGTGGGTCGAGGCGCGATTGTGGGCGCATGCAGTCTGGTCAATAAGCCCGTGCCCCCCTATGCAGTTGTAGCGGGAGTGCCTGCCAAGGTCATTGCCGTGCGCTTCACGCTTGAGGAAATTTTGAAGCACGAAAGCATCCTTTACCCACCCGAGGAACGACTCGAACGCAGTTATCTTGAAGCGCTCTTTGAAAACGAGTACAAGGGTCTGCGCACCATCGGCACTTCCGAGATCAGCGAGGAAGACCAGCTCAAACTACAACAAGCAAAAGCGTATTACAACATCCCGCAATATGAAGGCCATCAATAAAGTCCTTATCAACAGCCTGTCCTTATACGTCAATATGGCGGTCAATATATTGGTTACTCTACTCGGCACGCGAATCATCCTCGACGAGATGGGAGAAACCAAGTATGGCGTCTATACCTTAATTGCCAGCATGGTTGCCATGCTGGCTTTTGTTAATGCCGCCATGACGGCTGCTTCGCAACGTTTCCTCTCGTTCTCGTTAGGCACGGGAGACCTCAAAAACCTCAAGGAGAACTTCTACTCCAGCATGGTCATCCACATCGCTATTGCGGTGTTTCTCTTTGCCCTGTTATCGGTGGGGGGGACGTATCTCATTGAAAACGTGCTGAGCATCAATGCCGAACTGATCTCCTCCACCTACGTCGTGCTGTTCTGCATGATTGTGGGCATCTGCTTCACGGTTCTTGCCGTGCCCTACGAGGCGGCGATGAATGCCCACGAGGACATCAATTGGATTGTGGTCTTCAATATTCTGGAGTCCACCCTCAAGCTGGGCGCAGCTTTCGTCATTATATTCACACCCTCCGTGCAGTTGGAAGTTTATGCGGGCCTCATCCTCCTCAGTCAGTCGGTGGCATACCTCTGCAAACGCACCTTCGCCCGTCGTCATTATGCCGAAACGCACTACCGCCTGCATGCCGTTGCCGACAAAGGATTAATGAAGAATATGTTGCAATTTGCGGGGTGGAACTTAATCGGCACAGCCTGTTCCATAGCCCGACAACAAGGTACGGCCATTCTGCTCAACCCTTTCTTTGGGTTAGCCATCAATGCCGCCTATGGTTTGGCGCAACAGGTCAATAGTTTCCTGCTGTTCTTCAGCAGCAGTGTGGTGCGTCCCATGCGCCCCATCATCATCAAGAAAGAGGGCAGTGGCGAGCACGAACAAATGAAGCTCATGGCCTTAACCACCAGCCGAATGACGTTTTTAATGCTCTTACTCGTAGTGGTTCCGCTCTATGTGAATATGCCATTCATCCTCTCATTGTGGCTGAAGGAGATTCCCGAAGGCACCCTCCTCTTTTGCCAGGCGTTTCTCCTGATCACGCTAATCAGCCAAACCACGGTAGGGTTAGGAATCGCCTTAGAGAGCGTGGGCAAGATACGCACGCTGCAAACCTACGTCGGCGCCATGCACATCCTGCCCATTCCCATAGCTTATGCTCTGTTCACCCAGGGTTTCCCACCCGAAACCATCATGTATTGCATTATTGTCGAGGAACTGATTTGCGTGGTGATGCGCGTATTCATCAGCGTTAAGGATGCCCAGATTGCAGCCAGTCAATCCTTCCAGCAAATCATCATCCCCTGCGCCTTCATAGCGATCGCCACCTTTGCCATCACCTCCACCTCCGCCTACCTCTTCACCAATGCCTGGATTCAGTTGATAGCCACCTCATGCGTCACCGCAGCATCAATCCTTATCCTTGGCTACACCTTCTTCCTCAACACCTGGGAGAAGCAACACATCACAGGCATCGTGAGCCGTGTCAAAAGGAAAATCATGGGAAAGTAAGCAATTAGAGGTTAGAGTACAGAGTACAGAGCACAGAGTACAACTGCCATGCGGTTTGGTGAAGAGTTGAGAGTACAGAGTTTAGAGTTTAGAGCTCAGAGCTCAGAGCAAAGAGTATAACTGCCATGCGGCTCGGTGTTCCCTTGCTTTCAGCATCTACGGCCTGAAGGGCCAACAAGCACCCAGCCCAGGGCAACGCCCTGGGTTTGTTTATCGTGTAGGGTTGCGCCCTGAATGGGCAAAAGCCTTATTATCCAGGGATTTATACCCCAGAGTAGAGTTTTCATAATTATAAAAACCAATGAGACAGAGTACAACTGCCATGCAGCCTTGGCAAGACAGCGAAAGTTAAGGAAACGCCCCAATGGAACGTCTCTACGTTAGCCATTAGAACCGAGAGTTAATCTCTCTACTCACATCTCCAAACTATCTCCCCTCCGAAAGGAGTGCACCAACAAGAGGACAAGGTTCTCTAAATCTCTCATCTCTTCTTAACGAGCTGAAAGCTCCTCTTAACCTCTTAACGGACCTTTAGGTCCCTCTTAACGAGGCAAAGTCTCTTCCCCTCCCATAACACATTTAACATTTTGCTTTGATCCTTTCGGCAAAATCTTGAAAAGGGCGAAAAATCAAAATGAAAGTAAAAGGATCAAAAAAGTTTCATTTTGTAAAGTTTTTGAAAAAGGCGTTGATCCTTTCGGGTTTTGGCACGGTTTCTGAAATTTGGATTTTCCTATAAAACATAG
>JAGBYN010000101.1 GCA_017628775.1 Bacteroidaceae bacterium
GGATGGCCTGTTCGTTGACAGGGAGAAGTCCGTGGTGACGCTCGGGAAGTGTCTTTGCAAGTGCCTTCATCACACTTTCAAGGTTCACAATGGGATGCTTCTTCAAGTAACCACCCAAAATCATCATGTTGAAGCACTTCATGATTTTCATCTCAGCCGCCGTCTCCATCGCACTAATGCTATAGATGTTGATGTCTGTGCGTGTGGGAGGGTTGAGAATGCCGAAACTATCGTAAATAAGCGTGCCACCGGGTTTAACCTTTGCCTCAAACTTATCCACCGAGGGTTGGTTCAAAAGGATGGCTGTGTCGTACTGCGAAAGGATGGGCGAAGAGATGGGTTCGTCGCTCACAATCACCGTCACATTTGCCGTACCCCCACGCTGTTCAGGACCATAGGCGGGCATCCATGTTACTTCTTTATCTTCCATCAATCCGGCATAGGCCAAAATCTTTCCCATAGAGAGAACACCCTGACCGCCAAAACCGGAAATAATTATTTCTTGTTTCATATCTCGGAATACTTCGGAGCACCTTATTCCTTGTCTTTAAGGTCGCCCAATTGATAATACTTAAACATGTTTTCCTCCATCCATTCGTTAGCCTTAACGGGTGTCAACTTCCAACCTGAAGAACATGTAGAAACGATTTCTACAAGACTTGAACCCTTGCCAGCCAATGAATTTTCAAAAGCCTTGCGGATGGCCTTCTTAGTCTTGCGGATGGCTGCTACATTCTGCACACTATTGCGCGATACGAAGCAAGTGCCTTCCAAAAGTGCCGCCATTTCGGAAATCTTCAAGGGATAACCGTGCAACTGAGGATCGCGACCATAGGGGCAAGTCACCGTCTTCTGACCAATCAACGTAGTAGGCGCCATCTGACCGCCTGTCATGCCATAAATAGCATTGTTGATGAAAATCATAGCAATGTTTTCACCACGGTTCAAGGCATGAATAGCTTCACCTGTACCGATACAACCAATGTCGCCATCACCCTGATAAGAGAACACCAACTTATTAGGCCACAAACGCTTGATAGCAGTAGCGAGCGCAGGAGCACGACCGTGAGCCGCTTCTTGCCAGTCAATATCAAGGTATCTGTAAGCAAATACGGAGCAACCTACGGGGCAAACACCAATAGCATCTTCCTCCAATCCCATTTCCTGAATAACTTCAGCAATGAGTTTATGTACAACACCGTGTGAACATCCAGGACAGTAGTGCATGTCCGTATCGTTCATCAATTTGGGTTTCTCATACACCAAATTTTCGGGTTTGATAATATCTTCTTTACGCATATAAATTCTTATTTCTTATATTTTTTCATTCCAGGCATTCTAAACATCACCTCTACGATTTTGATACACACGGCAATGAGTCCGAGGATATACCACTGATTGGTATAGTCGGGAAAAGCCCAAATGCCAATCATCGTTGCGGCGGCGAGTAGCATAAATATTGCGTTGAGAATGTTGCGGAGTATCAACATCTTGCGCTCCTTCATGCGTTGACGCTCTTCGCGTTCGGGGTGATTTAAGCGTTCAAAAATGGAATGTCGTTCGTTGGGATTACTAACCATTGGCCTTCTTTGTAAGCGCTACAAGTGCTTCTACAACTTCTTCGGGGTCGGGAACAATACCACCCAAGCGACCGAAATGCTCTACGGGAATACGCTCACCTACAGCCAAACGCACGTCATGAACCATCTGTCCAGCATTGATTTCCATAGTCAACACACCCTTGAGGTTCTTTGAATATTCACGGATTTCCTTTTCGGGGAAGGGCCAAAGCGTAATAGGACGGAATACACCCACCTTGATGCCTCTTTCAGCCGCCAATTCTACAGCCTTTTGCGAGATACGTGCAGCCGAACCAAAGGCTACAATCATGTAGTCGGCATCTTCCATTCCGCTTACTTCATAGCGCACTTCGTTGGCCTTAATTTCAGCATACTTCGCTTGGAGGCGGAGGTTGTTCTGCTCCATCACTTCCGACTGAAGTTCTACCGACGTAATGATATTGTGCTTTTCGCGCTTGCCCTTACCTGTTGTTGCCCAGGGGCAAGTTGCCTTAATTTCTTCTTCTGTACGGCGGGGTTTGAAGGGAGGAAGCACCACCTTTTCCATCATCTGACCGATAATACCATCAGAGAGAATCATTACCGGAGTGCGATACTTAAACGCCAAGTCAAAAGCCACATCTACGAAGTCCGCCATTTCCTGTACAGAGCAGGGTGCCAATACGATGACATTGTAGTCGCCATTACCGCCACCACGAGTTGCCTGATTGTAGTCGCCTTGTGAGGGTTGGATTGTACCCAAACCAGGACCGCCACGTTGTACATTCACAATAACACCAGGGACTTCAGCACCAGCCATATAGGTAATACCTTCCTGCATCAACGCCACACCAGGGCTTGAGGAAGAAGTCATCACGCGCTTACCTGATGCACCGCCACCATAAATCATATAAATAGAGGCTACTTCACTTTCAGCCTGGAGTACCACCATACCCGTTGTTTCCCAAGGCTTTTCAGCAGCCAATGTTTCCAAAATCTCTGATTGAGGCGTAATGGGATATCCAAAATAACCGTCACATCCACAACGAATTGCAGCATGTGCGATAGCCTCATTTCCTTTCATCAAAAGGACTTCCTTATCTTGCTTCATAAAATTATGCTTCAATCTTTGTTTTATACACCGTGATGCAAGCATCGGGGCAAACAATAGCACACGAACTGCATCCTATACATTCCTCGGGTTGTACATCTACACAAAATGCATAACCCTTGTGATTCACTTCTTTGCCGCTGAGCGACAAGCATTTCTTTGGGCAAGCCACGACACAGAGATTGCATCCCTTACATCGTTCGGTATTGATTACCACGGCTCCAACAATCTTTGCCATACAGTTAATTTAATAATGTGCACCAACTTTGTTTGGGGGCACGACATTAGTATTCTAATTTAGTTATCGCCTAATGATTATACATATCTTTATTATAGAAGTCCATGATGTCCTTTATCATTGCCAACTGCTCTTTTGCTGGACTCTCAGGGTTGAGCTCTTGAGCATGCAAAAAGGCATTCGTAGCCGCTTGCCACTCACCATTTCTCAGATGAATCTTACCCTGCAAATAATAAAGTTTATCATCATCGCCCTGCTGGGCTATCAACTTCGTCACTTCGGTCAATGCGCCCTGAAGATTTCCCGTCTCCAGCAGACGCTGTACATCATCAATTGTCACCACAATTATCTGTCTAAGAAAAATTATGTCAGCAAAATTAAGTTTTTTATAACAAACTATCGCACCAATCTTGGAATATTTTGCCTTCAAGTACAAAAAAAAGATTGACAACCTTACGATTGTCAATCTCGAATAACTCGTACACCCTCAGGGA
>JAGBYN010000102.1 GCA_017628775.1 Bacteroidaceae bacterium
CATAAGCGAAGGTCGTGAAGAACACCCTTTGATGGGGTTGCACATGAAGTTGACGCTGCATGCGCTGCGCTTCATCAGCGCTCAGATGCTTTGGGCATTTCGTAACCACAATCACATCGGCACGCTTACTGCCCGAGGCACTTTCTCGCAGTCGCCCCCAAGGCATGACCCGATCGGCATAATAGGGACGATGATAATCTGTAAGCAGAACACTAAAACCGGGTTTTATGTAGCGGTGCTGATAGGCATCGTCCAAAAGGACCACCTGCGGCACACGCCCTTGACAGGCACCTTCCAGCAACTTGGTAACCCCCACCACGCGGCGTTCACAAACCGCCACGATGGCTTCGGGGTATTTCTGCTTGATTTGCAAGGGTTCATCGCCCACCTCTGTAGCCGTGGAATGCAGCTGTACGGGTAAGAAACCTTTCGTGCGTCGTCCGTAGCCCCTACTCAGCACAGCTACAGCCATACCCTGGCCTTGTAGCAATTGCAACAAATATTCTGTGTGTGGGGTTTTGCCAGTACCGCCCACCGCTAAATTTCCCACAGAGATAATGGGAAGTTCAAACGACATGGGGTGCAAAATGCAATTCCTGTCAAAAAGGAAATTGCGGAACGACATGATCCATCTCAGCATAAAGAATCTTCTTTATTGATATATAAGGTGGGTTCAATAAATTACCGATCACTTACTTGATATTAGGATCATAAAGCATGCGTGCTTGGAGGCTCACACCCTGGCTGGCTTGCTTGATAAAGCGAAGATGTTCGTAATGTTCACCCAAGAGCGCCTTAGCCTCGCGTTCCATATAATCTTCTTTCACAGCATCCATGAGGTTCTGTGCAAGACCTGTTGCTTCAGGATAAGACTTGACTTGATAATCATCGCCCAATTCAGCCACTTGAGCTGCATATTGGATGGCATCGTTGAGCGTGCCAAGGCTATCCACCAAACCGATTTCCAAGGCTTGTTCGCCGGTCCAAACACGACCTTGAGCAATCTTATCCAAATCCTCAACAGTCATACCACGGCCGTCAGCCACACGCTTCAAGAAAAGGGCATAACCATTTTCAATATAATTTTGCATTGCAGCAGCCTCAGCCTTGTTGAACCTGCGGCTCATCGTGCCAAAGTCGCTGGATTCTGTGGTTTTCACCACATCAAAGTGAAGACCTAATTTATTGGTCAAGAGATTTGAGAAGTTAGGCACCAAACCAAAAATACCGATTGAGCCTGTAAGCGTGGTGGGCTCAGCAAAAATCTTGTTAGAATTACATGACATATAGTAACCACCTGAAGCCGCCATACCGCCCATTGAAACGATAACTGGCTTTTTCTTCTTCAATTGCTCAATAGCATTCCACATTTGCTCGCTGGCATAGGCACTACCACCGCCTGAATTGATGCGCAACACCACGGCCTTGATCTTATCGTCGTTCATCAGTTTATCGAGGTCTTCAACCACTGTGCCACCAACGATCTCTGCTGCAGTCGCACCAAATCCTGTTGCGGCTTCATCAACGATATCACCAAATGCATAGTACACGGCAATGCCTTGAGTCATGATGGGTGTCGCAGCAGCTTCAACCTTTGCCAAGTCAGCAGGTTCGATGAATTTCAAGCTATTGCCACCTACAGCAGCGCGCAACACTTCGCGAGCGCCATCAACATAGGCGAGGGTGTCAACCATACCCTGTTCTACAGCATACGCAGCACCTTTCACGAAACCATAATCGTTGGCATAGGCTGTCAACACCTCTGTTGAGATGTTGCGTGATTCAGCAACGTCATTCAAAAGATTATTCCAAATGCTGTTGAGGTACGACTGCACCTGCATGCGGTTGGGGTCGCTCATTTCTGAACAGATGAATGGTTCTACAGCACTTTTGAAGGTACCAACGCGGAACACTTCCATGTGAATGCCCAACTTATCCAAAAGCTCCTTATAGAAGATGGGTTGTGAAGCCAAACCGTGCCAATCCAACATACCAGAAGGATTGAGCATCACGCGGTCGGCCGTTGCAGCAAGGTAATAGCCATATTGAGTGAATTGGTCGGCATACGCAAGCACGAACTTACCACTCGTTTTGAAGTCGATCAACGCAGCACGAATTTCTTCCAGCGTTGCAAAGTCGGTTGCTAATGCACCACCATCTAAATAAATACCCTTAATCTTGTCATTGTTCTTTGCTTCCTTGATGGCGCGCAAGATATCGTCCATACCCTGTTCAATAAGCGCGTCATTGCCCATAAGTTCCAGGAATGGATTATGCTCAGCACGCTCAACGATAGCGCCGTTCAGCGAGATGTGCAATACTGAATTATCTTCAACAACGGGAGTAGTTTCTTCCAAGGCGAGCATCGTGCCCATCAATGAGAAGAACATAATGAATGAGAAAATGCCGATAATGACATGGCCCACGACGAAAGCCAAGAGCGCTTGAAAGAAACCATAGAACCAAGATTTCTTTTCCAAAACCACCTTCTTATTAGCAGAAGGCATTGGAGGCATAGTTGTATTATTTTCCATTTTTTTATTTTTGGTAGCGAGTCAATAGCGCTAACAAACGAGCGGAATTCTATCGCTTTGATTAAACATTCATTGTAGGTTCAATGATCCGGGGTTAAAAGTTAACCTCCACCTCTACTGGGCAATGGTCCGACCCCATCACATCAGCGTGGATACGTGCGCCAGTAAGTTGAGCGCGCAGGCGTTCTGAAGCCAGGAAATAGTCAATACGCCACCCGATGTTCTTTTGACGGGCACTGAAGCGGTAGCTCCACCACGTATAGGCATCCTCAAGTGTGGGATAGAAATGGCGGAAGGTATCCACGAAGCCGCTTTCGAGCAACGCATCCATCTTGCCGCGCTCCTCGGGCGTAAATCCAGGATTCTTGGTGTTGCCCTTAGGATTTTTAAGGTCGATGGGTTGGTGCGCTACATTAAGGTCACCACAAACAAGCACGGGCTTCTTCGCATCCAGCGCTTTCAAATAAGCTCTGAAATCATCTTCCCAACGCATACGGTAGTCCAGGCGTTTCAAGCCATCTTGCGCATTGGGAGTGTAAACCGTGACCATGTAAAACGCATCAAACTCAAGGGTAATGACACGACCTTCGTGATCGTGTTCCTCAATTCCAATGCCATAAGCCACATTCAGGGGTTCGCGACGCGTAAATATCGCAGTACCTGAATACCCTTTCTTTTCTGCATAATTCCAATACGAATGATAGCCATCAAACTGCAAATCCAATTGTCCGGCTTGCATTTTCGTTTCTTGTAAGCAGAACACATCAGCATCCAAAGCGTTGAAGACGTCACGAAATCCTTTGTCGCAACACGCTCTGATGCCATTCACATTCCATGATATAAATTTCATTTTTACAATCAGCTTTTTATAACCGCAACGAGTTCCGACCACTCAATCTACCACCTAATGACTTACATTTACGAGGGTCTGCCTTTGAATTCGTTGACACTTACACGCAAAAGTAGTTAAAATCTTTCACGTTTACACGTTTTTGATGGATTTTCCTTAACTTTGCTCTTAATTTTAAGACTTGTTAGTATGAAAAACCTACTCACCTTGATATTCTCGTGCATTGCGACCTGGGTCATTGCACAACCAAAAGCCGAGTTCCGCCTACCCCATAGCAATCTCGGAGATATAAAATGGCAAATGCCCACACGAATACAATTTGAAGTACAAAACATCGGCGATGCCCCCCTTACCATTGTTGAAGTTCTCCCTGACTGCGACTGCACCGTGGCTAAATGGACAGAAACACCCATTGAACAAGGCAAGAAAGGAGAAATCATCGTGGTGTTTGACGCTACGCTACTGGGGTCTTTTCACAAATCCCTCACGGTACTGACCAACGACGATCAGGAACCCACACGCCTCAGTTTCTCGGGCAGAGTGGTTAAGGACGTCAAATACACATCGGCTGACTTCAACGCCCACATGGGAGAGATTCACACCAGCACCGACATTATTGAATTTAACCACGTTCAGAAAGGCGATTTGCCGAAATTCACGCTCACCATCTTTAACGGCAGTTCGCATGCCTTCCACCCCGAACTCATGCACCTCCCCGAATACCTCTCAGCAGTAGCCATGCCCGAACACATCGAACCTGGTCATGTTGGGGAACTACACATTGAACTCAATTCAAATCTGGTCAGAAACTTCGGACTCACACAAACCAGCGTATATCTTTCACGATTTATAGGCGACCGCATCAGTCCTGAAAACGAAATCAGTATTTCAACCACGCTGATTCCACAATTATCGACCTCGCCCGAAGAATTGAAGGTTGCACCCCACATTGAAGTTTCCGACACGCTCCTCACCATCGGCGATTGGGGCACCAAGAAATCCATCAAGAAAAAAGTTGTACTGAAAAACACGGGCGTTTCGAACCTTAAAATAGAACGCATACAGCTGTACAACCCCGGAATAAAAGTGAGCTTAAACAAAGCCACCATCAAACCTGGCGGCACCGCAAAGCTCAACATCACCCTGTTTGCCCAAAACAAACACAAGGGCAATCCCAAAATCCTACTCATCACCAACGACCCTAAGAATCCGCAGGTCATCATTGAGTTACAGTAAACGAAAGGATCCGAGAAATTCGACACACTGCATGGTCTTAATTCTCAACGTTTTAATCTCATAACCTCACACACCAACACGCCCCTATGCTTTCAATCATTTGTGCTTTAGCTGAAAACCGAGCTATCGGTTTTGAAAACCGCTTATTGTTCCGTTTAAGTGCCGACCTCAAGCGCTTCAAAGAACTCACCACGGGCCACACCATAATCATGGGCCGCAAAACCTTTGAATCACTGCCCAAAGGCGCCCTGCCCAACCGCCGCAACATTGTACTGTCGCGCAACAAAGACATCACGTTTCCCAACACTGAAGTCTTCGGCTCATTAACTGCAGCCCTTGAGCATTGCAGCCCCGAAGAACAAGTATTCATTATTGGCGGCGAAAGTGTCTATGCAGAGGCTCTACCATTGGCTGACCGCCTCAACCTGACTCATGTACAAGCCACACCCAGCCATGCTGATGCCTTTTTCCCAGCATTTTGCGCTGACGATTGGCACATAGCCAGTGAAGAACACCACGAGGCTGATGAGAAGAATGAGTGCCCCTACACCTTCACCGACTATGTTCGTAAAAAATAAATAGTAAACATGCAAAAGAAGAGGACTTGCCAAATAAATGAATGGCAAGTCCTCTTCTTTTGCAATAATCCGCGGGCTTTGCCTGCAGACGACAAAATACTTTCGGGGTGTAAAAAAACAGAACAGCAAGCGCGACGCCCCCCCGCAACAAGATTTTCAATCGTTTTAGCGACGGCCTAAAATTTTCTTGCCATCCTTTATATAAAGCGTAGGCACAAAAGAGCCAAGCACTGGCCTTCCGCCTAAATCATACATCGCTGACCGCTTTGGAACATCAGGTGCAAGCGCCCCTACCCCAGTTGTCGTCAGCGCACACTGATTGGCATTTACAACCTCACCACTATGCGCATCCAAAAGCATCACCACGACGCGCGCCTTTTCCGGAGCACTTAAACGAGGCACTTCCATATTGTAATTAAAGACGTAGCACTCGCCCGCTTCAATCACACTCGGCACAGATCCTTCAAAGCCATCCACCTGCCCCGCCACAGCAATCGCAACATCATCAAACGTAAAGGGATAGATTTTATAAGCCATCTCAGCAAAACCATCGAGCGTATATTCTGTCAATCCATTTAAATAATTGGTTTGATAAAAATCCGCACCCGTCAGCTGATCCTCTACAACCACAAAGGCCAAGCGGAAATCCGCATCATCAAAAGGCACTGCAAAACGCGTTTCGGCATGGATTTCCAACTGCTGCCCCGACCAAACAGCCGACACCTCAACATCAGCCACCGTGGGTTGCTCCTGCGCTTGCAAAAAGAAGGTTTCAAAACCACCATGGCTCATGGAATAATCCATCTTGCCATCAACAGGCGCCAACATCATGGGCGGAACCTGCAATTTTCGATTCACCAAACCAATCGGAAAACTGTTAAAACCCAAAGCCCGCGAATAACCCTCCACCTCAAGCGCATCATCATAATGCACCGCAATGCCAATAAAATCATCTGGGTATTTCTCACGCATGCGTTTCATGGCAATAATCCCCAAGGGACAATAACCGCACCACATGCCGGTGCCTTCCTCAATCACAGTGCGTCGCTTGGGTTCAAAAAGCCGCGTGTCTGGGTTTACCCCCGTCATCGCATCTGCCCCAAGCACCATAAACAACCATAGAAAGACAAAAGTAAAAATGAATTTAAGTTTTACCATCATATAATCGACAATTCATAGCCATAAAAGCAAAAAGTGGATATTCCTCTGTGAGAAATATCCACTTTTGTTTTTTTGCAAGAAAACTCGTGATTACTTACGGAGGCCGAGTGCCTTAACGATAGCACGGTAGCGGTTGATGTCACGATCCTTCAAGTAGTTGAGGAGCGCACGACGCTTACCTACGAGCTTAACAAGTGCACGCTTAGTTGTATTATCTTTACGGTTTGCGCGCATGTGTTCCGTCAAATGGGAAATACGGTATGAGAACAAGGCGATCTGGCTTTCAGCAGAACCAGTATCCGTGTTAGACTTTCCGTACTGTCCAA
This sequence comes from Bacteroidaceae bacterium, assembly GCA_017628775.1. The sequence goes on from JAGBYN010000102.1 coordinate 6,686, forward strand.
AG
>JAGBYN010000103.1 GCA_017628775.1 Bacteroidaceae bacterium
ATAATTGCCCCACCCACCCCCACGAAGCATGCGGTGGCTACCTGAAGCGGGTCCCTCTGGATTATGCTGAGGAGAACTTGCGTAGTAATTATAATCAAACCCATCACGACACCACTCCCAAACATTACCCGTCATATCGTACAAACCCAATTCATTAGGGAGTTTCTGACGGACGGGATGCGTTTCGCCATTTGAATTATCATAGTAACATGCCACACGACTCAAATCATTGCCGCCAGCATACTTATACCCCTTAGACTTCTTACCGCCACGCGCAGCATATTCCCATTGAGCCTCCGTGGGGAGACTGAACTTTTGCCCCGTGTGTTGGTTGAGTTTATTGATAAACTCTTGACAATCATTCCATGAAACGCGATCAACAGGACGTTGAGCGTTGCCCTTAAAATGAGAAGGATTATCACCCATAACTTCGTACCACAATTCTTGAGTAACCTGCGTTTCTGCTATATAGTAACCATCAAGTGAAACTCTATGTGCAGGTATTTCACGATTAAAAGCCTCAATATCATTATCGGGCGCACCCATCATAAACGAGCCACCCTCCACATAAATCATCTTAAAGGCAACTCCCTTTACGGTAAAGGTACGCTCTGCAGGAGTCGCTTGTTGATGTGCATTTAGTGAGATTTGAGGTTGCAGAATTTGCTTCTGTAAAGAAGTTATTTTGAAATCTTGAGTGGGCGGCGGAAGCAACATCAAGCGGTTTTCGCAACGCTGAAGATGCCCTTCGGAAAGCGCTATTAAGAACAAGCCATAGAGGCGTTGCACATTCGAATCGTGACACCATTTCACGATCTCAGGAAGCACCTTACTTGCCGAAAGGTTCTGATAATCTGCTTCAGAAAAGAGCAAGCGGTCTTTTGCGCCATGCGTCTTGAGCAACTTCGGATTCAGTGCAATCAAGTAAAGCGAGAGATTGATGCTCACCAAGGGGAAGTCGTCAATCTGCTCACCAAAGGGCATTTCCGAACGACGGGGATGACGAAAGGCGGGAGTGCCCGCTTCTCTCGAAGTCGTGCCCTGCATACTGGGCACATAAAGTCCGTCATAATCCACCAACACCATTGAACCATCGGCACGCACCATGATATTATCGGGCTTGATGTCGCCATGCGCAAAAGGTTGATTGACCAACCACGATGCCATCACCGAGAATTTGTATGCCACAAGGTGTAAGCGTTCAGGGTCGCGCTCTGCCAACTCATTCACATAGACATCAAGCGTCTTTCCCTCCACCCACGGCATGAGCAATACGGGAAAGGCGTGTTCATAATCACCTGCCCAAATGGCATTATCCAAGTATTGCAAACGAATGAAGTAAGACGAATCTACATAGCGCAACTCTGCCTCAATCTGTCGGTAAGCCTCCGCACGCCCCTCCTGATGACGCGTAAAGCATTTGAGAGCGAAAAGCTCTCCTGTCTCTTCATGCTTCATCTTAAAGACTACGGCATAATTACCACTTGACATCGCCACCGAGCGCCCCATCTTCACAGGGCGTAATGCCTGCAACGCTTCTGCTTCAAAGCTATCGGCATATTGAATAGCGTCTATGTATTGATTTAATGAGGGATATTCCATAAGGATTATAATTTATGCAGAAACACTTGTTTGTTGGTACATTCTCTAAATACGTTACAAATATACTATATATATTATTAGGATGAAAATATACATTCCTAAAATTTGTTGACAAAGAGGCGCGCAAACCGCTCATTAAGGAACGAGCGAAGGCACCCCTAATGCGAGGTGCCTTTATTCATATATATTGGCTTTAGAGCGTGCCCTACGAACCATGTTTGAGTTGCTACAAAAACGAAATGGGAATGCGTGAAAAGCAAGTCCGAGATAATTTGAAATAACTCCGAGTTAGTTTGAAATAAGTCCGAGTTAGTTTTCGGCATTTCTGCACTTAAAATAACTACCAAAGATTTTTCTTTTCCTTACCTTTTACCCCATTAAGGAAATGCGCAACAACAACTCATCTTCAAGCAATTTTATACGTTTATCCTTCACCGAAATTACATTTTCGCTTACCATGGCAGAGATGGTTCGGATGGCATTGCTCGTCGTCATATTTGAATAATCAGCAAGTTCCTGACGCGTCAAATCAAGATCAATAAATCCTTCTGTATCAATTCCAAAAACCTCACGCATTGTAAGTAATGATTCAGCAATGCGCCCACGAACATGTTTTTGCGTGAGACTCACCATGCGCTTGTCTGACACCCCTAAATCCTTCGCTAATTCCTCTACAAAAAATTTCATCACCGAGGGACACTTAACCATAACCTGATGAATAAGATTCATGGGAACACAGCAGATTGTGGCAGGACCAAAAGCCGCAGCACCTGTAACATAAGGTTCGTGCGCTAAAGAAGCGCGATAACCAAAGAAGCTCCCTGCGCCCAGCATACGCATAATTTGGCAACGCCCACAAACGCCTTGACGATAGACTTTTACGGCACCATCAAGCACCACAAAAAGATGGTTAGGACTTTCCCCTTCGTTGTAAATCGGTTCGTGGCGCTTATACTCAACAACTTCAGCGCTACGCTCCAACATCCTGCGCTCTTCCATAGGAAGCAAATCAAGCAATGGGGAAAGCGCATGAACCACCTCTGGGGTAATAGAATTTTGCTGACGAATATACATGTCTTTATAACGTAGTTTTTGTGTTTAGTTTCAAGGTAGAATAGTGCCAAAACTAACGAAAGTATGGCACTAAAAAGGCGTCATAATTCAATATCTTGTACTTCAAAAAAAGCGACAAGAGCTATTCACAAATTATGTTCTTAAACATAAATTTCCGCAAATGTAATGCGCTTTTTTGGGGTGGGCAAGATTTATCCACAAAATGTTTTATTGAGATTGCAAAATAAGGCGATAATAGCGCCATAGAACCACTTTTCAAAGGGTTTTAGGGCAAAAATTGCGTATTATAGCCCCATTTCGCAAAGCAAATGTATTTTTTTCTTAAAAAATCTTTGGGGATACACAATTTATAAGTATTTTTGACCTGAATTGTAAACAGCAATTATCAAAACCATAAAAAACTATATTCATGGCGTACTTAAAATTTGACAGAACGCAGATGACGAATCTTCAAGACTCACTCTTCAAGGAGTTCTTGATTACGAATCAGTCAGGAGCGTATTGTTCCACCACTTTGGTAGGGTGTAACATTCGTAAGTACCATGGTCTTTTGGTAGGTCCCGTACCTGCTATTGACGATGAAAACCACGTATTGCTCTCTTCACTTGACGAGACGGTTATTCAGCATGGTGCAGAATTTAATCTTGGTTTACACAAGTATCAGGGTGAAAACTATAGCCCGAAGGGACACAAGTACATCGTAAGTTTTGAATGGGACAAGGTGCCTACTTGGACATACCGCATCGGTGGTGTATTGTTGAAGAAGGAAATCTGTTTCCGCTCTGACCACTTCCGTTTGTACATTCGTTACACGTTGCTTGAAGCTCACTCTGCAACTACGCTCCGCTTGAAGCCTTATTTGGCGTTCAGAAGTGTGCGTCATTGGACACAAGAAAATGGTAAGGCAAACACAGGTTATCAACCCAT
>JAGBYN010000104.1 GCA_017628775.1 Bacteroidaceae bacterium
TCAGCGCTTCGAGCATCGTGAATTTCAACACCTATGCTTCGCTAAAGACACGTTACACCATGCCAGAGGGACAAGGCGTGAAGGAACTCGACACGCATCTCCACCAAAACCCTGTCACGGTTGACTTCATGGGACATTTGAAGTACGGCGCCTTAGGTTTATACGTAAAGTATAGTCCTTGCAACGTCTTTGAGAGCGGAAAGGGTCCGAATTTCCAATCTTGGTCAACGGGTATCACCTTCGGTTGGTAACAAAAGAACACATTTGCCTATAAGCCATTCTTCATGATAATTCAGACAAGGGGCGTGTCGGTTTTGACACGCCCCTTTTTTCAACGCCACATCGTTATAAAGCATTTTTTGGGGGTCACGTAAACAATGTTTTTTGTCAGTTTTGACAATTGCAACAAACAACGTAAGGCTGTTTAAAGAAAAACAAAGCGATAAATAAACTTATTCAAAAAAAATCAAAAGGTTATTGAAAATGTTTTGCTAAGAAATCAATGGAATTTCGTATCTTTGCGAAGCAATACAATAAGAATCAATAACAAATAAAATAAAACTCTCATGTCTGCAACAAAGAAAATCAAAACCGCATTGGTTTCTGTGTTTCACAAAGATGGTTTGGATGAACTCTTAACCGCTTTGCACAACGACGGCGTGCAATTCCTTTCAACAGGTGGTACTCGCGAATTTATTGAAAGCCTTGGTTTCCCATGCCAAAAGGTTGAAGATGTTACTTCATATCCCTCTATTTTAGGTGGTCGTGTGAAGACCCTTCACCCCAAGATTTTCGGTGGTATCCTCGGACGTCGCGCTCTTGAAGGCGACCAGCAACAAATGGCGCAATACGAAATTCCCGAAATCGACCTCGTTATTGTTGACCTCTATCCTTTTGAGCAAACCGTAGCAAGCGGTGCTTCTGAAGCCGACATCATCGAAAAGATCGACATAGGCGGTATCTCATTGATTCGCGCTGGTGCAAAGAACTTTAACGATGTTGTTATCGTGCCTTCAAAGGCTGAATACCAACCTTTGCTTGATATCGTAAAGGAAAACGGTGCTCAAACAACACTCGAACAACGCCGTTGGTTTGCTACTCAAGCTTTTGGCGTAAGCAGCCACTACGACACAGCCATTCAAACTTATTTCAAGGGATAAACATAACTCTCCTTGATAGGGTGATGCATGAAAGGGAAAAACTTCAACCTTTAATGCACCGCATGTTTTACAAATAGGGCATGTGCCAACATCCGCAAATGTTGCGCTTCACCCTAATTTGCGAAACCTTCTTTGGATTGGGCGTTAAGCGTTGTGAACAAACACACCCTCGAGGTTTTTGTTTTTCATAACCTTTAACGCTCAATTCTATATTTTTTCAACTTATAGATTCAGGAAAACAGGTACGAGAAAATGCATCCAAAGCCTGCAGGCCGCATGGCCATAAAAGACCGCTGCATAAACGCTTAATCTATTAATGTTGAACACTTGCGAATTTCATTTTTTATTATTCAAACGACAATGAGCTTTTTCTCAAAATATCTCCAAAACTTCTTTTCTCTGAAGCAAGAAATTGCGATTGACTTGGGAACGGCCAATACCATTATCATTTGCAACGATGAAATTATTGTTAATGAACCCTCGGTAGTGGCATTAGATCGCAACAAAGGCACAATGGTCGCTGTGGGTGGCGACGCCAAAAAAATGTATGAGAAGTCGCACGATCAAACTCGCGTTATTCGTCCGCTTCGTGATGGTGTTATTGCCGACTTCACCGCCTGCGAACAAATGATGCGTGGTCTCATCAAGAAGATGTACAAGGGCAAGCGTTTATTCTCGCCTTCATTGCGCATGGTGATTGGTGTGCCCTCAGGATCAACAGAAGTTGAACTCCGTTCTGTGCGCGACTCAGCCGAACACGCTGGTGGCCGCGATATATTCTTGCTTTACGAACCTATGGCTGCTGCCATTGGTGTGGGTATTGACGTCAATGCCCCTGAAGGCAATATGATTGTTGACATAGGTGGCGGTACTACTGAAATTGCGGTACTTTCATTAGGCGGTTTGGTTTCAAACAGCTCAATTAAAATGGCAGGCGACGACTTCATTGCAGATATTCAGGAGTACATGAGCCGCCAGCACAATGTGCGAGTAGGCGAAAGAATGGCTGAACGCATCCTAATCGCTGTAGGTGCAGCATTAACCGACCTCCCCGCAGAACTCTGTCCTGAGGACTTCGTGGTTTACGGTCCTAACCGTATCACCGCCATGCCAATGGAAATACCTGTGTGCTACCAGGAAATTGCACACTGCCTTGAAAAGTCAATCGCACGTATTGAGCAGGCCGTAATCAGTGCCCTTGAACACACGCCCCCCGAATTGTATGCCGACATTGTTAAGAATGGTATTTGGTTGACCGGTGGTGGCGCTTTATTGCGAGGTCTTGACAAGCGTTTGACCGCAAAAATCAATATTCCATTCCACGTAGCAAAGGATCCCTTGCTCTGTGTAGCACGCGGTACTGGTATCGCTTTAAAGAATGTAGAAAATTACACGTTCTTGATGAGATAAGCAATGTGTATAAACTAAGAGCAAGGATGAATAGCCCCTTAACGGCATTTTCATCCTTGCCATTCTTTTACATAAAAGTATAGAGTTGAGAGTTGAGAGTTGAGAGTTTAGAGATGAGAGATGAGAGATGAGAGATGAGAGAAGAGGCTTCGCCTCGTTAAGAGGGACCTAAAGGTCCGTTAAGAGGTTAAGAGGAGCCTTTGGCTCGTTAAGAAGATGAGAGTTGAGAGGTAGGGGCCGATCCCCGTGTCGGCCCGTCATCAATCAACTCACGAATCGTGCCAAGCCGTGTCGGCCCGTCGTCAATCAACTCACAAATCGTGCCAAGCCGTGTCGGTCCGATGTGGATCCACTCAAAAAACGCGCCAATCCGTGTTGGCCGTCGTCAATCAACGTACCTATCTCATTTGCAATTGGCAGCCAATCCATTTCTATAATCTCAATAGCAAAGCCTCTACTGCTACGCAAGGCTAAGACGCTGAAGAAGTCTTCGCCCTGTATGAACCTCAGCGGTTGGCGCAAGCGCCTACCCCCGAATGACGCTGATTATTTTTTCATAGCACTTAGTGAAATAAAAAAAAGGAAGTCCATCAAATGCACCGTTTCTTTGATTTTCTCCGTAAATACCACCATCTCCTGCTCTTTATCCTTCTGGAAATCGTCAGTCTCTCCCTGCTCATCAGATTCAACCGATTTCAAGGTAGTGTATGGCTTTCAGGAGCAAATACAACTGTGGCCAGCGTTAATCGCTGGTATCTTGATGTTTTAAGTTATTTGAACTTAAGAAAAACCAATCAGGAATTAACGCTGTTCAACACATGCTTGCAATGTGAGAATGAGCATCTGCGCGAGGTTCTACTGTCGCTTAAAGAAGATTCCGCGCGTCTGGAATCCTTGATTTTACGCAATTTGGTGGACTACGAACATATTGCCGCAAAAGTCATTTCAAACACCAACCACACCCAACACAACTACCTCGTGATTGACCGAGGCAGCAAGCATGGCGTTGAATCGGAAATGGGTGTGGTGAGCGGAAATGGCATCGTCGGCGTAACCTATCTCGTAGGCGAAGAATACTCTTTGGTCATTCCAATCACCAATGCCAAGTCAAGTATCAGTTGCCGCATACAAGGACAAAGATACTTTGGCTACCTTCAGTGGGAAGGCAAGGACATGCAACACGCTGTTATTACAGAGATACCACGCCATGCTCATGTCGAGAAAGATTTCGTCATTGAAACCAGCGGCTATTCTTCCGTATTCCCTCCTGGCATTTATGTAGGGCGTATTGAGAACATTGAAAATTCGGAGGATGGTCAATCCTATAATTTAGGGATAAAATTAGGCACGGACTTCTCAGCATTACGCGAGGTTGATGTCATCATCACGCCCTACAAAGCCGCAATCGACAGTTTGTTTAAGCGCTTAGACGATATTGAAGAGTAACACCATTCTGCAAACAAAGATTCATGTCACAATCTATATTCTCATATTTCCTTTGGACTGCTCTATTGGTGGCACTCCAAGTTCTGGTCGGCAATCACATTCACATCCTGGGTTATGCCACACCAATGATTTACATCTATGCCTTGATGATGCTCCCCACCGACACACCTCAATGGCTACTCCTCGTGGGGGCTTTCATTTTAGGTTTAGTGGTTGATCTCTTTTCAAGCACACCAGGGCTATCGGCCTCAGCATTGTTAATCGTGGCATTGCTCAAGCCCTATATCCTTCAAGTATTCGCACCTTCCGAGCGCAATGACGAGGCTTTAGCTCCATCAATAAAATCCATGGAATGGGGTGGCTTCACGCGCTACACCATTGCCATGACGTTCATCTATTGCCTGGCATTCTTTAGCATTGAAGCTTTTTGCTTTTTCAATTTAAAGTATCTGATGCTTGGCGTTGTTTCGTCAACCTTCTTAAGCACCTTGTTGATTTTAGGTTTTGAGCGTTTACGCTACAATTGATTCACGCCACGCCTCTTGTTTTCTTCATTTTTACCCATATTTATAAATGGCTCGCGACCACTCTTTCGACAATCGTAGATTCGTTATTGGTGGCATTGCAGTGGGCATCATCTTCATTTACATCATCCGCTTACTAACGCTTCAGTTGTTTAGCGATGACTATAAAAAGAGTGCCGACTCAAATGCCTTTCGAAAAGAAATTATATACCCCTCGCGCGGTTTGGTGACCGATCGCAAGGGGCAACTTTTGGTGTATAACGAACCATCGTACAACATTATGGTGGTGATGCAAGAGCAGTGGGGTGTTGACACACTTGATTTTTGCCGCACGGTGGGTATAACCCCTGAGTTCTACCGTCAACGTATGAATGAAATCAAGAACAGAATTGGTTATTCGCGCCACACGCCTCAGCTCTTTATGAGCCAAATCCCTGCTGAAGAATTTTCGGTCTTTAAAGAAAAGCTGTATCGCTTCAATGGTTTCTCGGCTGAAAAGCGCTCCATCCGTCATTATGCGGAGGGCATGGGGGCACACGTGTTGGGCGACATTGGCGAAGTTAACGAGCGGGACATTCTTGCCGACCCTTACTACCGAAGTGGCGACAACATTGGGAAATTAGGGATTGAACGCTATTACGAAAACCACCTTCGCGGCGAAAAGGGCATGCGCATCATGTTGCGCGATGTTAAAGGACGCACCAAGGGGCATTATATGGATGGAAAGTATGATGTTGCCTCTATTCCTGGTCGCAACCTGACCTTAGGGATAGACAAAGACCTTCAAGCCCTGGCGGAACGATTACTTAAAGGCAAGTTGGGCGCGATCGTGGCCATTGAACCTGCCACGGGCGAAGTGCTTTGCATGGCTTCATCGCCAACCTACGACCCAAGAATCATGGTGGGGCGCGACCGTGGGAAGACCCATCGAAAATTGGCTGCCGACCCCATGAAGCCCTTGATTAACAGAGCCATCATGGGAACTTACCCACCTGGTTCAACCTTTAAGCTGACCCAAAGTTTACTTGGTTTGGAAGAAGGCATTATCACCCCAGACATCGCATTTCCTTGTTCGGGAGGTTTTATCCATAAGGGCTTGCGTGTAGGATGCCACCCCCACCCTTCGCCCATTCCGCTCGTACCAGCCATTGCCACGAGTTGCAACGCCTACTTCTGTTGGGCACTGAATCGTATGTTCTCTAACCGCACGAAGTATGAAACAGTTCAGGATGCTATGACTCGATGGAAGGACCACCTCGTAGCGATGGGATTCGGATATGCCTTAGGCGTGGACCTTCCAGGCGAAAAACGAGGGATGATTCCTAATGCTGCTTTTTATGATAAGGCTTATAAGGAATCGTGGAATGCTCTCACGGTCATCTCTATTTCTATCGGACAAGGCGAAGTAACCGCCACCCCACTGCAAATTGCCAACCTTGCAGCCACGGTGGCAAACCGAGGACACTATTACGTGCCTCATGTGGTCAAAGCCATTCAGCACGCCGACATCGACAGCATGTACCGAACACCACACTACACCATGGTGGATAAGAAGTGGTATGAATATGCCGTGCAAGGGATGCGCGCGGCGGTTACTGGCGGAACGTGTAAAGCCGCAAATATCCCAGGCATTGAAGTATGCGGAAAGACCGGAACGGCTCAGAACCGTGGCAAGGACCACTCTGCCTTTATGGGATTCGCCCCCATGAACGACCCTAAGATTGCCGTTGCCGTTTACGTGGAGAATGGTGGATATGGTGCCACCTACGGTGTACCGTTAGGCAAACTCATTATGGAACAATATTTAAATGGAGAACTCTCTGAGAACTCTAAAAAACAAGCCGACGACTTTGAACAAAGAACAATAAATTATGGCAAGATGGAACGATAACCTTAACCGCAGTCGGGGCATTACCGCCGACTGGGTGGTAATCATGCTTTACATAACACTCATGGTGTGGGGATGGTTTTCCATTTGCGGCGCCAGCCATGAAATAGGCGACACCAATTTCTTTGACTTCGCCACACGTTCAGGCAAGCAATTAATATGGATGGGCTGTGCCTTGGCTTTAGGGTTTGTTATTCTCATGATTGACGAAGAGTATTTTGATCAATTCACGGGATTACTCTACGTCTTCACCCTGATCCTGCTCTTCATCACCCCTTTTATTGCCAAAGACATCAAGGGATCGCGCTCATGGATTTCATTAGGTGGCGGCATCAACCTTCAGCCTGCTGAGTTCGCCAAATGCATCACGGCTTTGGCAATTGCTAAACTATGTGGCCAATATGGTTTCACGTTGGACAAATGGCATAATTTCATCAAAGCTGCAGCCATAGTGCTCATCCCAATGTTGCTCATCGTGATGCAAAGCGAAACGGGGTCGGCCTTGGTCTTCTTTTCATTCTTCCTGGTGTTTTACCGTGAGGGCATGCCCGGTGCGTTATTGTTTACCGCAGTTGCAGCTGTGGTTTATTTCGTGGTGGGCATTCGTTATGCTGAAGTGCCTTTGGCGGGCACTCAAGCCATGGTGGGCGACGTGGTCGTTATCCTGCTCATCTGGATGTTCTGCATCGGCATGCTTAAGATATACGTGCGGCGTGCCATTCACGGATGGCGCATTTTCTGGAGTGGCCTCACGTGCATCGGTATCTCACTCTTTATTTCATTATTGATTTATCCGTTTGACATCTCAATAGTGTTGGCGGGCATGCTGATTTGTGTTTCGATCTACCTCATCATCATTGCCATTAGCGAGCGCATCAAGCATTACTTTTATATTGCTGTGTTTACGCTGGGCTCAATAGGTTTTCTATGGTCGGCAAACTTTGCACTCAATCATTTACAGCCCCACCAAAAGATTCGCATCCAGGTTCTGCTGGGGGTTGTAACCGATAACTCAGGTGCGGGCTACAACGTAAACCAAAGTATGATTGCCATAGGATCGGGCGGATTCGAAGGCAAAGGATTTATGAACGGCACACAAACAAAACTGAAATATGTGCCTGAACAGGACACCGACTTTATATTCTGCACCGTGGGCGAAGAACAAGGGTTTATTGGTTCAAGCGCAGTGTTGCTCTTATTCCTGACCCTTATTTTACGTTTAATATACTTAGCGGAGCAACAGGTTTATACCTACAGCCGCGTCTATGGCTATTGCGTGACGAGCATCCTGCTGTTCCACGTCTTCATCAACGTGGGAATGGTTATTGGGTTAACCCCGGTTATCGGGATTCCACTACCCTTCTTCAGTTACGGCGGTTCTTCACTTTGGGGCTTTACGATTTTGCTCTTTATATTCCTGCGCATTGATGCAGGGCGGCGCCAAAAATCCCTCCGTCAGTTCTGACGCACTTGAATGGTAAAACATTCTGGAATTTTTGACGTTTGATGAGCCTTAGCAAATAATTAGAAGTTGGTTCTAAACCACCGACAAGAAAACCACCGATGCACGGGCAGGAACAACAAGTTCACTACTCTTGCGTCGGTGGTTTTTCTTATTTAACCAGCAACAAGCCTTACTTCACCCCTGCAACATCCTCAATACGCACCAAATTATTGGCAATAGCGTAGATAATTAACCCAGCAGTGGTGTGGATTTGAAGTTTATTGGAGATATTGCGTCGATGGGTGGTCACTGTATGCACAGATAAGCACAAAGCATCTGCAATTTCCTTGTTGCTCATACCTCGGGTGAGATTAATAATTATATCTTTCTCTCGGTCGGTTAGTTTTTCCTTATCAGTGGCTTCGGTATTGATTTGGTCTGCATAAGTGATTTGCTCACTCAACCTGATTTTTTGTTCCAGGCGCTTCACTGCAGGCACAAACAAATCATCCTCAATACCACAGTGCGAAGCCATATCCAACTCGCAGGCGATAATTTCAAGCAAAGCGGCATTGAGCAAATGGTTGTTTTTCTGTGGGTAATAGCGAATAATGACATCCTTCAACTCTTTCAACTTCATCCCTATACCTGCATGCTTGCCTGAAAACGAGGCGATATCAAACTTACGGTCCAAGCAATTCTGCGTGAGTTGTTCAACGTAAGCAAACACCACTTTATTTTCATAAGCCATATGTTTACGCACCTCGCTGAAATAATCGTCAAAGAACTTCACAATAAGCATAGCTATATCATTAGCTTCTGAACAATCCAACGCATCAATAAGTTTTCGCCGAATACTGGGCAAATTGAAGTGCAGAAAGTAATCGTGCGCTTGTTTTAAATAGCCAATCAACGATGGCAAACTAACAACGCTACCGTCGTAATCACGCCCCGTTACGTAATTCACTACTTCAAGGAATGTTCGCTCGTCAACTTGATGTAAGCGACAAACCTCTGAGACGGTTTGATTACCGAACCCGAGCGATATGCCGAAGCGCGCCATAATAAGGATTAAAGCACTGTCTTGCTGCACTAACGTGCTCATTGAATCCGTGAGTTTGTAACTATTGTTTTTCATGACTAAGGTCCTTTTTTACACTTGAAGATGTTATGCCTCAACACATTCAAAAGTCATGCTGATGTCCTCCTTCGGACGATCACCTTTCAAGGTTTGACACGCCTGAATGCGTTCCACCACATCTAAGCCTTCCACGACTTCGCCAAAAACGGTATATTGGGTATCCAGGAATGGCGTTCCGCCAACAGTGGTATAGGCAGTGCGTTGCTCTTCGGTAAATGTGGGTTTACCGATCTCTGTGCACTGGCGTTTTGTTTCTTCTATTAACCGATCCTGCAAAAGGGCCAAACCTTCGCGATCTCTATTGCGGCGAAGGTCCATAATTTCTGCCTTATGCTTTATGGTCAATGCATTAAACACCGACTGTTCCTGCTGCATCGCCATTTGCTTTTCGAGTTGTTTGAGTTCGCCATCCTTATAGACCTTACCCCACACGATGTAGAACTGACTACCACTACTTTCCTTTTCGGGATTCATATCATCACCCAAACGGGCTGCACTCAAAGCACCGCGTTTGTGATACAATTTCGGGTAAACGATTTCAGCAGGTATGGTATAGCCAGGACCTCCCGTGCCCAACATCTTACCTGCTGGTGCACCGATACTATCAGGGTCGCCTCCTTGAATCATAAAATCCTTAATAACACGGTGAAAGAGCGTATTATTAAGGGTACCCTCAGCCACCAGTTTAAGGAAATTATCGCGATGTTTTGGTGTTTCATCGTATAGGCGCACCTTGATGTCGCCCAACGTTGTTTTTATAATAACTAAATTCGACATAAGTTAATTCATTAAGTGATATGTAAAAAATACTTCTGTTTAGGCAGAGCGAAGATACCCTTGACGTCTTAGCAATTGCATACGAGACAGAAACGTTGATTGACGACGGACCGACACGGATTAGCGCGATTTGTGGGCGATTTGTTGATGGCCAACACAGGTTAGCACGATTTGCGAGTGGATTGATACGGGCCGACACGGCTTGGCACGATTCGTGAGTTGATTGACGACGGGCCGACACAGGGATCGGCCCCTACCTCTCATCTCTCATCTTCTTAACGAGGCGAAGCCTCTTCTCTCATCTCTAAACCCTAAACCCTAAACCCTCAATTTATTTTGTTCAAAGAATTGTCGCACATATAAATAATACACAGCAACGCCTAAAGCATTGACGATCCAAGCCATCCAGAAAGCAGCTGTAAAATCAAATTGCTCAGCCACAACACCGCCAAGGAACACACCTAAACCCATCCCCACGTCCCACGACACCAGAAGCGTTGAATTGGCCGTGCCACGCTGATCATTGCGAGCGATATTGATAAACATCGTCTGAAAGGCCGGGAACATGTGTCCATTACCCAAACCAATAATCAAAGCCGACAAATACACGCCCCAAGGCTCGTGAACAGCAGCAAAAATAAAGTAGCCCACTAAAGACACCGCCACGCCCAACGAAGCATTTTGAAGCACACGCCCCTTACGTAAAGAACGTCCTCCATATAATCTCGAAACAATCAAGCCTAAAGCAATCAGCAGGAAGAACACCCCCGATCCACTCAGCAAATTCAGTTCCTCCTTGGCATAAAGGGCGATGTAAGTGGAAATCACACCATACGAGAATGAAAGACACGCAAAGCAAGCGCCCATTCCCCATGCATGGATGAGGATAAAACGGTCGAGCGATATTTTACGCACCTGCGCACATGAAGGGCGAGGCGATAATTGTAATGTACCCAGGAAATATAAGCCCACGAAAGCCACCACGATTGAGAGGACAAAGAGAAGATTAAAACTACCCGTACACTCATACAGCCATAACGCAATCATCGGACTCAGTGCCGTAGCGACATTATTACTTAAACCATAATAACCGATACCTTCTGCACGCCTTGATGAAGGCAGAACATCTATTGCCACCGTACTGTTGGACACGGTGGTCATACCAAATGGCAAACCGTGCAAGGTCCTAAACACTGCAAAAGCTATCAAGGAACCTGCTAAAGGATAAGCCACGAAGCATAGGGCAAAGAAGAAATAGCTCCAAAACAACACCTTAGCACGTGAAAAAGCATCCACAACATAGCCACTGAAGGGACGGATCAGCATCACCGTGATGGTGTAACCTGAAAGCGCAATCCCGATCGTGTGTTTGTCGGCATGAAACGTTTCGCTCAGATAAAGCGGTAAAAGCGGGGTAAGCAACATGAACGAGAAGAAAATCAAGAAGTTTGTTGTCCATACCCTTAAATAATTTCTGTTCCACAACGATTCAGTGTGGTTGACAGAAGCCTTGCGTTGCATATAGAAAAGAGCAGAAAGGGCGCGTCAAAATTTAAATATCTTGACACGCCCTTCTTATTTTTTTGTAAGATGAAGAACTCTGAAAACCTGTTATTTCAGAATCCGCCATGAAGTCAAACAAACCAATTGTTATGCCTTTACACGGTTTTGGTAAGAACCATCGCGTGTGTCGATTTCAATGATTTCGCCTTCTTCAATAAAGAGAGGAACGCGCACCTTTGCACCTGTTTCGAGGGTTGCATCCTTAAGTGTGTTGGTTGCTGTATCACCACGAAGACCTGGTTCTGTGTATGTGATTTGAAGACGTGTCTTAACAGGCATTTCTGCATAAAGAACAGTTTCTGTTGAAGCATCGCTAACAACTTCTACAACGTCGCCTTCCTTCATATAATCAACACCTGTGATAAGGTCCTTTGCAATGGGAATTTGTTCGAAAGTTTCGTTGTTCATGAAGATATAGTCAGCACCTTCCATATAAAGGAATTGGTAAGGACGACGTTCTACACGAACATCTTCGAGAGCTTCACCAATATTGAAACGCTTTTCAAGAACACGACCTGAAACAACGTCCTTCAATGTTGTACGCATGATTGTATTGCCCTTACCTGGCTTTACGTGGAGGAAGTCAATACAGAAATAAAGCTTGCCATCCAAACGGATGCAAGTACCTTTCTTGATTTCTTGTGATTTAATCATAAAAGAGTTTATTATGGATATTTATTGCTTCGTTTAATTTCGGTCGCAAAGTTACAACTTTTCTTGATAATACAACGCACGTAAACGCATTTTTCAAAGCTTTTTAAAGCGTTTAGCGACTTGAAAAGAATAAGATGTTTCACTTTTCTATTGTTTTTAGATGGTTTTCCTTTTATAATTCGGGAATAGAGTGGGTCTTGTGACGAATAAGTATAGCGAAACCATGTTGTATTTTTGTCTCTGGTTCGGAGAATTCTATATTTGCGCCTTTGCGTATAAAAAGCTTCACCCTGAACAGCTTTGAAGCTGGCAAACCATTCCATATTGAATTGGAAGGATATATTCCCCAAGACAACAACACCTCGGGCATGATGTTCTTGCGCCGCATTGAAAACCAATAAGGCAACGATCGACCTTAAAATAAAAACAGCGGGCGTGTCAAGTTTGCATTTTGACACGCTCGTTGTATATATGGATATCGCTTCCTGATTTTATAGAGACTATAGACAATCGGAGCTATAGAGGCTATAGATATTTTAGAATCAATGCAAGTTTGGAGACTCTAAAGAGCTTATTGCTAAGATACCAATTACAAACGAGATAGGAATATCGAAGCTAACGAGCCGACACAGGGATTGGAGCCTACAACTCTCAATACCATTCCACACCTTATTTTCTTTTCACGTCACTAAATACTCATTTTTATCATGTCCTTTCCCAAAAATATATTAACTTTGCTCCTTGAACGTGCGTACGCATTGATAATCGTCCGCAAGTGACACTCAAAGTAGGTTCTATAAATCAGCTTGAATCGATTCACGTAAGATTTTTGACAAAAAGATAAGTAAAGCGATCAAGCTCAGAATCAACAAAAAATAAAAAAAACTAAATTATAGAACCCGCCTAAAGCTTTTTGCTAACGATGCTTATAAAAAAACTTGACTTATTCATCCTTAAGAAGTTTTTCCTTGTCTTTTTAGCAGCTTTCTTCATCACCCTCTTCGTGTTCATGATGCAATTCACATGGCGCTACGTGGATGAACTGATTGGTAAGGGGCTCACATTAGACATTTTAGGACAATTCTTTTGGTACATGGGCATAACGATGGTGCCCACTTCCCTCCCCCTCGCTGTGCTGCTTGCCTCATTGATTACATTTGGTAATATGGCAGAGCAGTTGGAACTATTGGCCATGAAAGCCGCGGGGGTTCCACTCTTGCGCATTATGCGTCCCATATTGCTGGTGGTCATTGTACTTACAGGCGTTTCGTTCATCTTTCAAAACAGCATTGCTCCCGCTGCCCAAATCAGCATGCGCCAATTGCTGTTGAGCATGAAGCAATCATCGCCGGCACTGGAAATTCCTGAAGGGCAGTTCTACAATGGTGTGCCCAACGTCAACCTCTACGTGCAAAAGAAAGATGCAGCCAGTGGCATGCTCTACGATGTGATTATCTACAAAACCGACCGCGGCTTTGACCGGGCACAAATTGTTTTGGCAGATTCGGGTCGCATGGAAATGTCGGCAGATAAGATGCACCTTTTGCTGGAATTGTGGCAAGGCGAACAATTTGAAAATCTACAGGGACAAAGCGCCTTGGGATTACAAAAATCAGCCAGTGTGCCCTACGACCGCGAAACCTTTGCATACAAGAAATTCATCATCGACTTTGATGCCAACTTCAGTTTGACGGATGCCGAGGCACTACGAAATATGCCCTCAACTAAGGACATGACGCAGATTGAGCAGGACGTTGATTCACTACAGCACATGATGGACAGTTTGGGCAACCAATACTACACCACCCTGCGCAGGAATTATTTGCGTCAGCCTGAAATCCGACAGCGCGACTCCGTGCGCTACCTCCAAGCGGTGGCACAGGTGGAGAACATTGACTCTATATTGGCACGCGAGAACAAGCGCAAGTTGAGCAATGCCCTACAAAGTGCACGCGACCAAGTACAGTCGTACATGTTCGACCTGGATTGGAAAGCCGAGAAAATTGAGTATGAAGAGCGCAACGTACGCCGACATTGGATTGAATGGCATCAGAAAATGGCCATGTCGTTGGCTTGCTTATGCTTCTTATTCATTGGTGCACCATTAGGTGCCATCATTGGCAAGGGCGGTTTAGGTATGCCCGCTGTCGTTAGTGTCTTAATCTTTATCCTCTACTACATCATTAACACAGCTGGAATGAAAATGGCCCGAGAAGGGGCGATTGCCATCGTTGTGGGAATGTGGATCAGCACCGTCATTCTGGTGCCATGTGGTTTCTATTTAACATTCATGGCCAACCGCGACTCCGTGGTGTTCAACAAAGACGCCTACATTCAATTCTTCAAAAAAATCTTTGGTCTGCGCACCAAGCGCACCATCCACAAGAAGGAGGTTATTTTGTATGAACCCAACTACGAACAACTGATCACCGAAGTGGCAGCACTGAGTCAGGCATTCCAGTACTACCGCGAACGTAAGAAGCTGTATCGCGCACCAAACTATATCCATCTATTCTTCCGACGCCGCATCGACCACACCGTTGAAGAATTGAGCAATCGTTTGGAGAATGTGGTTGAGGAATTGTCAAACACACGCAACATCCGCATCTTGCGTGAAATAAATAAATTACCGATCATTTACGTCACGGCCCACACCCACCCCTTTGCCCGCAAACGTTACAACATCTTGGTTGGTGTATGCTTGCCCCTGGGATTGCTCATGTGGATACGTATATGGAGGTTCCGCTTACGCTTAATGAGCGACATCAAGCAAATCGTCAAAAGAATGGACCGCTTGCATGGTTTAATTGAAGAGGAACTTCAGAAAACCAAACCAAGCACAACGTCCAATACCACTAATAACTAACATTTTCATTTAATTCATATGCAACAAACATTTCCCGTATCAACCATAGAAGAAGCACTCGAGGATTACAAGCAAGGCAAATTCCTCGTCGTTGTTGACGACGAAGACCGCGAAAATGAGGGCGACCTTATCATGGCAGCAGAATGCTGCACCCCCGAGGCTGTAAACTTCATGCTTAAAAACGGACGTGGCGTGCTCTGTGCACCCATCACCCTTGAGCGCTGCAAACAATTGGACTTAGACTTCCAGGTGCAACGCAACACAAGTATGCTCGGAACGCCCTTTACGGTTACTGTTGACAAGCTCGAAGGTTGTACAACAGGCGTAAGCTGTGCCGACCGCTGTGCCACGATCAAGGCTTTGGCTGACCCCAACAGCAAACCCGAAGACTTCGGTCGCCCAGGTCATATCAACCCGCTTTATGCACAGGACCGCGGTGTATTGGCACGTGCGGGCCACACTGAAGCTGCTGTTGATCTTTCTCGTCTTTGCGGCTTCCAACCCGCTGCATGTTTAATTGAAATCCTTAACGAGGATGGCACGATGGCACGTATGCCCCAGCTCCAGGAATTTGCAAAACGCGAAGGTTTGAAGATCATCACCATTAAGGATTTGATTGCTTACCGCCTGCGCCAGGAATGCTTGGTTGAAAAGGGCGAAGAAGTGGATATGCCCACAGCCTATGGTCACTTCCGCCTCATCCCCTTCCGCCAAAAAAACAACGGTTTGGAACACATCGCACTCATCAAGGGCGAGTGGGAACCCGGCGAAGAAATTCTCGTACGCGTCCACTCTTCATGTGCCACAGGCGATATCTTCGGCAGTTCACGCTGCGATTGCGGCGAACAGCTCCACCGCGCCATGAACATGGTTGAAAAAGAAGGCAAGGGCGTGGTGCTCTACCTCAATCAAGAAGGTCGTGGCATCGGACTTATGGCTAAGATCGCAGCCTACAAACTTCAGGAAGAAGGATTAGACACGGTTGATGCCAACATCCACTTAGGATATGACCCCGACCTACGCGACTACGGTGTAGGGGCTCAAATCCTGAATCTCCTCGGCGTAACAAAAATGCGTCTCATGTCAAACAATCCCGTAAAGCGCGTAGGCCTTGAAGCCTATGGCCTTGAAATCGTAGAGAACGTACCCATTGAAGTACAACCCAACATCTACAATGAGCGTTACCTCAAAACCAAGAAGGAACGCATGGGACATAACCTCCACTTTAAGTAACGGAAATACAAAGTTGAGAGAGGAGAGTTTAGAGTTGAGAGATGTAGGGGCCGATCCCTGTGTCGGCCCGTCTCAATCCACTAGCAAATCGTGCTAACCTGCATCGGCCCGTCGTCAATCAACGTACTTATCTCATTTGCAATTGGCGGCCAATCCATTTCTATAGCATCTATAACCTCTATAGCATTTATAGTTTCTATAGCATTTATAACCTCATCGCAAAGCATCATTTGCCCGAAAGGCAAAGACGCCGCTTGAACAACACCTCCTCATCCACTCGTCAACGATTCAACCTAACAATGAAACATTTAAAAATCATTCTCGTTGGTTTTACGCTGTTGTTTACTCTGGCTTGTGCCAAAACAGAAGAGAGCAGCACGCTTAAGTCCGACAACAATCAAGTGATTGAGACCATCATGGCGCGCAGAAGTATTCGCCAATACAAGGCGGAACCGGTGTCACGCGAAATCATGACACAAATTCTGGATTGCGGCATTAATGCGCCAAACGGCCAAAACAAACAATCGTGGGAGATCCGAGTGGTGGACAACCCTCAGATTCTTGACAACATGAAACGCGCCATGGCAGAAAGCCATCCCGAAATGGACTCTACTGCTGTAGCAGGCTGTTTCCGTGGTGCTCCCGTTATGGTATTTATTGCGCGCGATTGCTCCTACGATTTCTCCGCTTACGACTGCGGTTTATTAGCTGAAAACATGATACTCTCAGCATGGAGTATGGGCGTTGGATCGATTTGTTTGGGCAGTCCAGTGCGCTTCCTCAAAGACAACGAACTGTGCAAGCCTTTGATAGAACAGCTGGGTTTCAGTCCTGGTTATGAACTTAGCCTGTGCGTTGGCTTCGGCTACGCCAACGAAAGTCCTGAAGCAAAGCCACGCAACAAAAGCAAGTATAAATTTGTAGACTGATAGGACATTCTCCTGGTTTAGGGGAAGTTTCGAAAACCATCCGTCGCCTTAAAACACAACATTATGTACAACAAAACTTACAACAACTACTCAACATCTGTTGACAAGAGTGCAGCGTTTCCCGCATTAATGCGCAATGTTTACATTTGGATGACCATGGCACTCGCTGTAACTGGGCTTACTGCAGCCTACGTTTCAAGTTCACCCGCCATCTTACAATACATCTTCACTGGAAAAACCATTTGGCTTCTGGCCCTCGGTGAATTGGGATTAGTGTGGTATCTCAGTGCACGAATCATGAAAATATCTTTCAGCACAGCAGGAATACTGTTTGTATTATTCTCAATCCTTAATGGGGTGACGCTAAGCAGTATTTTCTTGGTTTACACGATGGAATCAATCGCCCTGACGTTCTACATTACGGCAGGCACCTTCGGAGCAATGAGTCTTGTAGGCTATTTCACCAAGAAAGACTTATCAACAATGGGCCGTTTCTTAGTTATGGCGCTTATTGGCTTAATTATAGCAAGCATTGTTAACCTTTTCATGCAAAGCACAATGCTCATGTGGATCACAACCTATGCCGGCGTCTTGATCTTCTGCGGATTAACAGCCTATGACACTCAGAAAATCAAGGACATGTTAATCTTCTACGGCAATGAAACCCACGAAGGCACGCTCAAGATTGCACTGATGGGTAGCCTCACACTTTACCTCGACTTTATCAACCTCTTTATTTACTTGCTACGCATCTTCGGAAGCCGTCGCGACTAACTTAAACCAACGATAACTATGACACAACTTTCAGCCACAGTTAACCGTCTTGCGCCATCTGCAACACTCGCTATGTCGCAAAAGAGCGCTGAACTCAAGGCGCAAGGTCTTGATATCATCAACCTCTCAGTGGGCGAACCCGACTTCAACACGCCCGATCACATCAAAGAAGCTGCGAAGAAAGCTATAGACGACAATTATTCACGCTACTCGCCAGTCCCTGGTTACCCCGTATTGCGCGAAGCTATCTGTGCTAAGCTCAAAAACGAAAATGGTTTGGACTACACCCCAGCCCAGATCTCATGTTCTAATGGTGCCAAGCAATGTGTATGTAATGCCGTTATGGCTGTTGCAGCTACTGGCGATGAAGTGATTATTCCTGCCCCCTATTGGGTGAGTTACCCACAGATGGTGCTCCTCGCAGACGCCACACCTGTTTACATTGAAGCAGGTATCGAACAAGACTTCAAGATAACCCCCGCTCAACTTGAAGCAGCCATCACACCACGCACCAAGGCCATCATCCTCTGTTCACCCAGCAACCCTACTGGTTCGGTTTACACACAGGAAGAACTTGAAGGCCTCGCCGAAGTATTGCGCCGCCACGAACAAGTGGTCGTCATCTCTGATGAAATCTACGAACACATCAACTACATCGGTGCGCACGCTTCAATCGCAGCTTGCGAAGGCATGAAGGACCGCACCATCATCATCAATGGTGTTTCTAAGGCTTATGCCATGACCGGTTGGCGCATTGGCTTCCTTGCAGGTCCAGAAGCATTGGTTAAGGCATGCAACAAACTTCAAGGTCAATACACTTCAGGTCCTTGCTCTGTAAGCCAAATTGCAGCTGCCGAAGCATTTGCCGGTCCTCAGGACTGCGTTGAAGAAATGCGCCAAGCATTTGAACGCCGCAAAAACCTGATTGTAGAACTCACAAAGGAAATTCCCGGACTTGAAGTCAACAACCCAACCGGCGCATTCTACCTCTTCCCAAAGTGCAGCAGTTACTTTGGCAAGACCGATGGCAAGACAACCATCAATAACTCTATGGACTTTGCCATGTACCTTCTTGAAGAAGCACACGTAGCAACCGTAGGTGGCGACGCGTTTGGTTCCCCCGAATGCTTCCGCATGAGCTACGCAACAAGCGATGAAAACATCGTTGAAGCCATCAGCCGCATCAAAAACGCTTTGGCAAAATTGAAATAAACATTACTCATATATAAATAGGGCGTGTCAACGATATTGACACGCCCTATTTTATATTATCGCTGTCTGCTTAAACGTTCAAATCACATAAACTAAATTATAGCTGTCAGGTAAACATACTTAACACGTTTGTTTATAACCTATTATACACATTCAGTTTCTTATAAACCGCATGGTCAAAACGCTGAAGGCGTCTCCGCTCAGTAAGCGTTTTCCTTTCGTCACCGTCGTTTGGTTAACCAAAACGTTGTCATAGAAAGCTCCAAAAACAATCAAAATCCGACAAAGAGCAGGAGCATTTTAAACATTCTCAAACATTTTTTAAGTTTTACTTGAATGTTTTAATTTTTATTTATTACATTTGCAAGGTCACAATGGCTATTTCTATCTTTCGAGAATAAGATTAGAATAGATTATTGGGCACATATCATATTAAGGCGTTTACTTGAACGCTTTGTTCTTTACACTCTGAAATCTAGCAGTTTCACCTCCGTCAAAGACAAAGCAACAGTGAATGCTCATGGGATAGGTATATCTATACGTATCCCAGGCACCTGTATTTCATATATGGGTGCTTTGGGATTGTAATATTACCATATCTGCGTGGGATTCAGAAGTTGTTCGTTTCGACGGTAAGGTTTTGCTAGAGCCTCAGAGTGTGGAACGAGTGAACAAGACTGACACCCACGCTTTTTTGTATCTATACTTTATACAATGTAAACCAATCGGACTCGGGTGTTCGCCGATACAAAAACAAACGATTATGAAAAAGATTTCAATTTTGGCAGTGATTGGCGGTGCAATGCTTTTAGGTTCTTGTGGAGGTTCAAAGCAAATGGTTACTTATACGCCACAACCTATACAAGCACCTGTTGCTTCTCCATATAATGGAACGATCATAGAAGAAGACCCAGTTGGTGATTTGGTTAAACAATTTACAGCTGATGGTTACAAATCTCAGTCGATGGCTTATACAATGAGAGAAATAATCAACAAATTCCGTACAAAAGTCCAATCCAATGAAAATTTAGTTGAGATTATTAGTGATGGTTCTGGAGCATCTTCATTTGCAGCTGAGATGTCTGCAGCCAATGCTGCTTGTCTTAAATATGCCACTCAAGCAGGTAGCGTTGTCCGAGGTGGTATGGAAAGAGATTTTGGTTCTTTAGGAAAGGACTACGACAATTTTCATGGAACTTATGTACAGAATGTTGCTAAGTTTGTTATGCCTTTATTAAAAGCAGAGATGACGTTTGTAAAAAAGGAACAAAACAAATATTTTGTTAGAATTGGTTACACTCTTGACGAAGTTAAGGCCGCACAAGCACGTAACAATGCATTTAATGAAGCATTGCAAGATGAAGCAAATGGTCAAATTTTTGGAGAACAAGCAAGAAAATATGTCAATGAAATTGTAAGACCTGAAGAATAATATGAAACAGTTTTTCTTAATATGTCTTTGCATGATGATGTCTCTTCCCTCATTTTGTAAAGTACTGAAACATTCAGAAAATACAGAATGGATGAGATGTGGTGAAGAAAAACTTAATGCAAGTCGCTCAAACACTTCTTATTACTTTAAGATTGTTAAAATTTCATCGGAAAGTCTTGAGAGTGCACGCAATCAAAAAGTAAATCAATTAGGAGTATCTCTTGGGACTCGTAATCAATTGTCCGGCAAGACTTTGACTGAAATAGAAACCGTTTCTGGAGATACACCTGTTAGCAAAGAAACCTTCAAACTTATCTTTGGCAACAAAATTGAAAGTGATGTTTTCTATACAAGATTCATAGATGAGTATTGGGAATACATTTCGTACCCAGATGGTAGTCGAGGATATGAATATTATGCATTATTTGCCGTATCTCAGACTGCTAATGCGCCTATTTATGATGAATTTTCAACAACGACTTCATATGGTGTTAAACCTGTTGTTATGTCATTAGTTCCTGGTTGGGGACAAATGTACAAAGGTAGCAAAACGAGGGGTATTGTAATCCTTGCCGCAGAAGTTGCAGCTATTGGTGGTATCATCTTCACAGAAAATGAACGTGCGTCTTATGAATCAAAGATGTTGAGCCAACCTAAATTTGCCAAGCAATATAAGAGCAAGGTTGACAATTACGAAACAGCAAGAAATTGTTGTATTGGTGTAGCTGCAGCCATCTATATCTACAACTTGATTGACGCAGCTGTGTCACCTGGTGCACGCAGAGTTGTTATTAAACCGCGTCATTTACAGATTGCGCCTTCTGTTTCAAAAGATTTTACTGGTTTTAGCCTCAGTTACAATTTTTAAAAGGAAGTAAGCAAAATCATTAGAGACAACTCATATAAGTGCAAAAAATGCGTTAGCTTGCGAGTGAATCATAACATTTCCATAGATACAAAACTACTCTGTTTTTAATATTCACACGCAGACTAACGCATATTATTATATATAACCATTCGCTTTATAAGTTCAATATCCCAACATCCGATGCCAACATCTCTTCGCACATATATTCTTGTAATATTTCTTTTCGTCATTCAGCAGTGTGCTTTTGGACAAACCACTCCTCCCGAATGGTTTACCTACCCTAAGGATGGTGAATATGTGGGCGTTTCTATTAAAGGGAATGATGATTTTGATTCACAGGAGTGTGAAATTAAATCAGCCGTCATATCTGCTTTTATGTCCTATTTCTTGCAAAATGCTGTAAATGGAGTTAGGTTTAATCATCTCATTCAAAGTATTAAAGATGGGGAATGCATAACACAAAACCATCACACAGAGATTACCTACAACGCCATTTTAGGCTATGATCTGGTACGTTTAGAAAAGGACGCTGAAGGACATCTTTGGGTAGCCATCAAACCGATTACCGATCAAAGATCTCACAACTTGGGGCATTTCAGTTGTTCCATTCAACAATACGCCCAAGTAAAGGAAGAAAACGACAAATCATTATGTGCTTTCAAGTATGGTGTACTCTGTAAATATAAATCATTATCAGGTGACAGCATTGTTTTGGACATGAGTTGTGAAGAAAAGCACAACAATCAAGAACCTGACCAATTCAATCAACACATCTTGTATCAGATTAAGACAAAAGAATCACGTTATCATATTGGATTGGAAGAAGGTATGCAAACGCTTAGGCACTGCAGCCAACCAAGTGCCTTGATATCACAAAAAGTTTCAACTAAAGGTTTGGGACACATTGAACCTAAGACTGAAACTTCTACTGACGTTAGCATAAGCTATTGGCTCTGTAATATAAAGACCTTGCTGGATACTGATTTATACGAAGAGGATCATCAATCTGATGCCAAGCTTTTAGTTAATACTTTTAATAAAAAAGCAACGAAAACCCATGCCACGTTCTTTCATAAGAACACATGTTTCATGTACAATCAATAAAACTATTGAGACATATAACTCGAAAAAAGGTGGTGAGCCTTTTACATACACACCACCTTTTTTAATCTAGGTTTTAAATTCCCCATAAATCATTAATCATGCTGAATATTTAATATCGTTTTTATCTGGTTGTTTTCCGACAAAGCGACAAGTTGATAAGAACCCTGTTTGAATCATTAACAGCACCCACCTTAATCCTATTCATAACGGATTCGAATAAAATCATTATGAAGATTGACTTAAATAAAATAGCACTATATCCTGTACTATTATTGTCCTTGTTGTTTCTTACAAATTGCAGCAAGGACATTGAGGCATTTACAGGAAACATTATAGGCAATGTCACTGATGCAGAAACAGGAGCGCCACTTGACAAGGCCATCGTTACGATTTCACCAACAGGACAAAGCACTCAAACAACGGCAGACGGACATTACGATTTTCTTGACCTTCAAGCGCAAGCCTATGTTGTTACGGCAAGCAAAAGCAATTACAACACCGAAAACAAAAACATCGTTGTTGAAATTGGCAAAGACAACCGTTTGGATTTTGCACTCCGCCCTTCACGCCCTGTTCTGGAAATCAATCAAGAAACCATGGATTTCGGGAACGACGCAACGTCCTTAACGCTTAACATCAAGAACAAAGGCTTTGCCAAACTTAATTGGCAAATCAGTGAAGACATCACATGGCTTTCATGTACGCCGACATCAGGCGAACTATCGCCAGATGCCAGCAAGGGTGTCGTGGTCAATGTTGATCGCACTGGTTTAGAGGTTGGTCAACACAGCCAAACCATTGCCATTGTTTCAGACGGTGGCAATGCCGTTGTGCGTGTCAAGGTTTCCGTACGTGGCATGACGGTCAATGTATCGCCACAAGAATTAGATTTTGGTACAACCACAAGCACTTTGCCCTTAACCCTAAGCGGGGACAATAGCGTGACTTACACCTTAACGCCTTCAAACGACTGGATTATTCCCAACAAAACATCAGGTACGTTTTCAAAAACGGAAAACATCATCGTAGCCGTAAACCGTACGGACCATGCTGAAGGTCAATATGAAGGAAACTTGTCCTTAAGAGTAGGTGAACACAGCAAGAATATTCCTGTCAGAATGACCATTCTTGCCAAGGAAGCCCCAACAACGACTTTACTTCAGGTGAATAACATCACCTCATCTTCAGCAACATTTAAAGGTGCCATCGTAAGCATTGGGAGTTCAAAAGTCAACAACTATGGATTTTGCTGGGGAAAAACTGAAAATCCTGACATCTTGAATTCAGAATACTGCAACTTCGGTGATTGCTCAAATGCTGTTGACATGACCTACAACGCCAGTCCGTTGGAAGCCAACACCACCTATTTCGTACGAGCTTATGCTGAAAACAATGAGGGCATCAGCTATAGCAACCAACTTAAATTCACCACTGAGAAACCCGAACAAGCACCTGTTGTTGAAACGGGCGAAACGGTGAGCATCAAAAGTTCTGAAGCTGAAATAAAAGGAAAGATTGTGGAGGTGGGCGACAAGAAAGGTATTCTTCAGTACGGCCATGTATGGAGTCGTATGCCAGAACCCACCATCAACAATCAAAAAACAGAATTAGGCACAACAAGTGCCACGGGACCTTACATTTCAACGCTCTCCGGACTTGAGCCCAACACGGCTTACCATGTTCGCGCCTATGCCACCAACAGCATTGGCACTTCGTACGGCGAAGCCATCACGATAACGACTACACCCGACATCGTAACGCTCACCACCACGCCCGCAAGCAACATCATCCACAATTCGGCAACTGTGGGCGGTAGCATTTCATATCTTGGTGGAC
The DNA here is from genome assembly GCA_017628775.1 of Bacteroidaceae bacterium. The sequence continues at coordinate 24,262 of JAGBYN010000104.1, forward strand.
ACACCATCGTTGAGCGCGGGGTATGCTGGAGCACAGATCAAAACCCGACCATCAAAAATTCATTCACGGCTTCAACCGAAACGACCAACCGCTTTAGCGTGCGCCTTGAAGGTCTTCAGGAATTGACGCAGTATCATGCCCGTGCGTATGTAGTGACACAAACAAACGATGTGTATTATGGCAATAACATCAGTTTCTCAACCACACACGAAATTCATTTAGCCCAAGCCGACGAAACAAAAATCTCAAATATTGGCACCACCTCAGCCTCATTCTCAAGCACCATCCTCAGCGATGGCGATGGCAACATTGCCGACTGCGGTTTTTGTTATGCACGCACCCCAAATCCAACGGTTGACAACACTAAGGTAAGCTGCGGAAAACGAATGGGCACGTTCTATGCGAACATCAAGAACTTGAACGAAAACACAACGTATTACGTACGGGCATATGTAGTGAACGAGGCAGGCATCGCCTATGGTGCTGAAAGTAATTTTGCTACATTAGAAATCCTTCCCCCCACGTTATCAGCCATAACCATCAACAAGGTAACACATAAGTCAACCTCCTTACAAGCAGAAATCTTATCTGAGGGCAATGGCACGATCAGCGATTGTGGCTTTGTGTACTCCATCAATCCCAATCCCGGGTTAACCCACCACAAGGTGAGTTGCAGCACTTCTCTCACCATGGCAACGCGCATTGATGCACTCTTAGCGAACACTACTTATTATGTGCGTGCTTATGCCACCAACGAAAAGGGCACAACCTTTAGCGAAGAAATCAGCTTCACCACAAAAGAACAGCCCAAGGGTAGCAGTATTGACGTGAACGATGGCTACGAAACGGAAAACGATTGGGACAAAAACGACAACAAATAAGAAAATCATGAATACCATAACAAAATACATTGGCGGATTAACCTTATCTTGCCTCATGGCATATGCTACAGTTTCGTGCACACAGGAAGCTAACGATACGCTTGGCGTTGAAGACGACAATAACGAAGCTCCTGTTTATAAAATGAAGTTGTATGCCACTTGCAATAACTACGCCGATGAGCCAAGCAGTCGTGCGGCGTTTTCGTGGACCGACGGCGCTCAGGTTTATCTCCGTTTTAAAGACTCTAAGGGAGATATCAAGGGGGTGGCAACCTACGAAATTGCGACCGACACCTGGAATGTTAAGCCCGACAAGGCACTTACAGCTGAGGAGATGGCAGATTGCGAAGCCTACCATTTCGTAAATCCTTCATCGGTCAATGCACTGACCATCGGACTAACGCCTGCTTCTGTGATCTATGTTGATACGGAAGCCACCTATCTTCTGGAAGAGGACATCCTGTCGGTGACGGCAGTACTTTCGCCTAAGACAGGACGTGTGCGTTTTAAAGGTTCTGCCAGCCAGTCCTTTGGCGTCACAGGGCTCTCACATTATTCCACTTACAACATCTCAACCAATGCCTTCACTTCAAAAGCCACGAAATTGACGGACAAGCTGAACGATGAAGGCTATTCATCATTCTACTATGTTTACTTTACGGATGAGTCGGAACGTGCACTGACCTTTGACTACGTGAGTACAGCATCCTACAAACGCACGTTTAGTGAAGCGGTATTGGCCCCAGCCTCAAGTGGATTTATGACTGTGCCCACGGCTGAAAAACACGATCAGTGGACACTTGTAAATGCCACAAACGGTAAGGAAATCACCTTACCCACCCTCTCAGATTTGGCTTATAGTTCCATCAAGAGTTCTTCAGTTTTCCTGGAAGCTTCTGTCACCGATAATGGCAACGGAACGCTGAGCGATGTGGGTTTCGTTTGTGCCACACATACCGAGCCAACCTTGGCCGACACCAAACTGTCGTGTGGTAAAAAGACGACATTCTCCGATCGTCTTTTCTCACTCGAACCAACCACGCTATACTACGTTAGGGCATACGCCACCAACGAAGCAGGCACGGTTTACAGCAACGTGGCTTCATTCACCACGAAGGAAGCACCACAGGGTAGCAAGATTGAAATCAACGATTTCCCTGAAGAGGGCAATTGGGATTAAGCATTAATAAAATAAGCAATGATTATAAAACATCTAGACAAGCACACCATTGGACTTGGGCTTCTGTGCATTTGGATGCTCATGGGGCTATGCGCTTGTTCCACCGACACTGCAGACGCCATGCATGAGGAGGAGGTGCCACCAGCAATAGGTTTCACCTACACCATGCGTCTGAATGGTTTGCTCTCAGACTTTAATCAGTCCGCGCGAGCCACTCATTCATGGGCTGATGGTAGCAAGTTGTATTTGCAATTCATTGAAAATGGCAACCGCATTCAAGGTTCAGCCACGTTCAATTTAGAAGAGGACACATGGACGGTGAGCACCACATCACCCTTGACGGCCCCCGACGATGCTTACTGTGAGGTGTATTATTTTACAAATCCCTCTGCAGCATTAACATCATCGGTCACAATGGATTTAAAAACGGCATCGTACGCTGATAAGAATGGCACATACATTCTGGAAGAAGACGACGCTATTGCCGTTACGGCTTCGCTCTCACCATTAACAGGGCGCATCCGTTTTGTGGGGACACCTAAAACCACCTATAAGATTTCAGGACTCACCACATATACCAACTATAGCGCCAGCAGCAATACATTCACTGCCGCATCACGTCAATTATCGGTAAGCCTTGACGAAGAAGGTTCATCAAGTTACTTTTACGCTTTGTTTGAAGACGACCATCAATTGGTTGTTGATGGTGAAGGTAAATCTGCTTACCTACGCACTTTTGCCGACCATGTATTAACAGCAGGGAGTAGCGGTTTTGTCACATTGCCCTCGGCTGAGAATTTAGGTTCATGGACTTTAGTCAATGCTGAAAACCTACAGGAAATTACCTTGCCCACATTATCAACGATTACGGTATCGAAAATTCTGAGTAAGTCAGCAGGTGTTTCAGTAACGATTACAAATTTAGGAAATGGTTCAATTTTAGAATGCGGTTTGGTTTGCTCAACCAATGAAACGCCCACTTTAGAGAATGGCACGCATTATGATGGCAACAAAGCCCAAGAAATAACATTACGCGTAAAGTCGCTTGAGCCCGAAACCTATTATTATGTTCGCGCCTACGTTCGCAACGAACTTGACATCGTTTGGAGTGAAACAGCAAATTTTAAAACGATCTCAAAGGAAGAAGAGGCAGACGTCATTTCACGCGAAGATTATGATCAAGAAGAGGATTGGAACGACAATTCAACAACATCTGGTTCTGTAGATAAATCACAACATGGCGAAGATGAGGACCTCAACGACAAGTCAACGACTTCAGGTAGCATCAATAAAACGGAACATGGCGAAGATGAGGACCTCAACGACAAGTCAACAACTTCAGGTAGCGTCAATAAAACTGAACATGGCGAAGACGAGGACCTCAATGACA
>JAGBYN010000105.1 GCA_017628775.1 Bacteroidaceae bacterium
GCATATTGATAAAAATCGTTGCCAGGCTTTAGCTTTAAGTTCATATTTGGTTTTAGGGCATTAAAGCCAGCTGATTCCCGTTCTGTGTTTTGAGCCAAAGCGCCTAACATAAAAAGCGAAGATATGGCACAACATGCTATTTTCTTTAACATGATTACAATGAAATAAAATGGTATGAAATAGAATGAAATTAATCAAGTGCAACGCGACCCCAAAAAGAAGGAAAGTCTTTCTGCATTGGGACGGTTTGGAGGAGGGAGTTTAATTGAGGCTAAAACATCAAAAGGCTAAAACTTTAAACGCCTTCTATAGAAGATAATTCTTCCAGACTGTTTTCCCATTGCACCACAACTTCATCGAGCGATGATTTCAACTGCGCATAGCGCGCAAAAAGTTGCATATCGCTACTTCCTTCAGGAGTAGCCATTTGTGCTTCAACGGTTTTTATTTCGTTTTCAATCTTCTCGATGGATTGCTCCAGCTCTTCAACTTTGCGTTGGGCTTTCTTGATCAGTTTAGCCTGCTCTTTTTGTTGTTCATAATTAAGTTTCCCTACAGATGCCTGAGGCGTTTTGCTTGCGGATTTAACATCGGCGGTTTGCGTAGGCGATGTTGAGAGGTTGGTCACCACCTGCGCTTCGGCTTCGATCTTGGCAAGGAAGTCGTAGATACCTCCGATATGTTCACGGACCTTGCCTCCTTTAAACTCATAGACCTTTGAAACCAAGCCATCAAGAAACTCGCGGTCGTGGCTCACGATGATGACCGTGCCGTCGAAGGCGTCGATAGCTTGCTTGAGAATATCTTTGGTGCGCAAATCCAAGTGGTTGGTTGGTTCGTCAAGGATTAAGAAATTAACTGGCTCAAGCAATAATTTTATCATAGCCAAGCGACTGCGTTCGCCTCCCGACAAGAATTTCACTTGTTTATCGGCAGCTTCGCCCCCAAACATAAAGGCGCCTAAGATGTCGCGTATTTTTAATCGGACATCGCCTTTGGCTATACGGTCAATGGTATCAAAAACGGTTAGATTTTCATCAAGCAATTGAGCTTGGTTTTGAGCACAATAGCCTATGGAGATATTATGTCCAATCGTTAAAACGCCCCCATGTTCAATTTCTTGCATGATACATTTGATCAAGGTGGATTTGCCTTCGCCATTTTTACCTACAAAAGCTACTTTTTCGCCACGCTTGATGGTTAGATTGACGTGCTCAAAAACGCATTGACGTCCGTAGTGCTTACTCACCTCGTCGCAAATAATGGGATAATCGCCCGAGCGTAAACATGGTGGGAATTTTAAATGAAGCATGGCATGATCCTCTTCATCTATTTCTATGGGCACAATCTTTTCCAAATATTTAATTCGGCTTTGCACCTGAACCGCCTTGGTGGGTTTATAACGGAATCGCTCAATAAAATCCTTGATATCAGCTATTTCTTTTTGTTGATTTTCATAGGCTCTTATTTGCTGTTCGCGACGTTCCTTACGCAACACGACAAATTCGTCGTATTTAACCTTGTAATCAGTAGCTCTGCCGCATGCTATTTCTAACGTTCGATTGGTTGCGTTATTAATAAAGGCTCGGTCGTGGCTCACTAAAACAACAGCACCGTTTGAATGCGTCAGGAATTGTTCTAACCATCGAATACTTTCGATATCAAGGTGATTGGTGGGCTCGTCGAGCAATAAAACATCAGGACGCTTCAAAAGAATTTTAGCCAATTCTATTCGCATGCGCCATCCACCTGAGAATTCCTTTGTAGGGCGATTGAAGTCGGCTGTAGAGAAACCTAAGCCTTGAAGCGTTCGCTCCATCTCAGCGTGATAATTCAAGCCACCAATAAGTTGAAAATGTTCGGACTTTTGGGTAAACTCCTCTACCAAATCCATGTAGGGTTGCGAGTCATAGTCTGTACGTTCTGACAATTGATTGTTTAAAACGTCTATTTCTTTTTTAAGCTCGTGAACATTTGCAAATGCTTTTTCTGTTTCTTGAAGAACGGTGCATTCGTCTTCAAGAACCATCACCTGGGGTAAGTAGCCAATCTCAATATTTTTCTTGCGTGCAACAGTACCATAGGTAGGGTTTTGAATACCAGCTAAAATTTTGAGTAATGTTGACTTTCCAGCACCGTTCTTACCAACAAGTGCAATTCTATCTTTCGGATTGATAATAAACGAGACGTCACGAAACAAGGGGCGCGCTGAAAACTCAACGCCTAAAGATTCTACAGATAACATTGATATGTTTTAAATTTTAGGTGGGTTCTATTAATTCGCTTTGCAGAAAAAAATACAGGTACACACCATGATTAACAATCCGTGGGATTTTATAGAGCCACCTAAGTAAATGCTATCTATAAGAAGTATTAAGAAAACAACACATAATAGAAGTTCGCATCCGTCGTCGCTCAATAATCATCGTTACCCCATAGATTTAAGAGGTTTTAAAGCCGATAAACCTAATCTTGTGCAAAATTAAAAAAAAATGTAACTTTGCGGCTGTTTTTCGTTATAAACCATTACAGAAATGTTTATCCTTAAATATTTAGAATCAGTAGGGAACTATCTTCTACTCATGAAACGCACATTTTCCAGGCCCGAACGTATGCACATGTTCTTCAAGCAATATGTGCGCGAACTACAACAATTAGGCGTGGACTCTATCGGGATTGTATTGCTCATCAGCTTCTTTATCGGAGCTGTTATTTGCATCCAAATCAAATTAAACATCCAATCACCATGGATGCCACTATGGGTTTCGGGTTACACCACGCGCGAAATTATGCTTTTGGAATTTTCCAGTTCGATCATGTGTTTGATTTTATCTGGGAAAGTCGGCTCAAACATTGCCTCAGAGATTGGCACCATGCGCACCTCGCAACAAATTGACGCATTAGAGATTATGGGTGTAAACTCAGCCTCTTATCTTATTTTACCTAAGATCTTGGGGTTACTCACAATGATTCCGCTATTAGTCATATTCAGTACTTTTAGTGGTATTATTGGGGCATACGCCACTGCCTATATAGGACACATCATCACTCCTGCCGACCTTACTGCAGGGCTACAACACAGTTTCACACCGTGGTTCTTTTGGATGGGTATCATAAAAAGTTTCTTCTTTGCCTTCATCATCAGCAGCGTAAGTGCATTTTTTGGCTATACGGTGGATGGAGGAAGCATTGAAGTGGGCAAAGCTTCAACACGCGCCGTAGTGAGCAGTTCGATGTTGATTCTCTTTTCTGACTTATTCTTAACAAACCTACTCTCATGATTGAAATCAAGCAAATACATAAATCATTTGGCGACAAGCACGTACTAAAAGGCATTGATGCCGTGTTTGAAAGCGGCAAAACGAACCTTATCATCGGACAAAGTGGATCAGGCAAAACGGTTTTAATGAAATGCTTGGTTGGCTTGTTCATGCCAACATCAGGGCAAGTGCTTTACGATGGTAGAAACTTCGTTACACTGTCGCAACAACAACGCACATTGTTGCGCCGCGAGATGGGCATGATCTTTCAATCAGCAGCCCTTTTTGATTCGCTCTCTGTACTTGAAAATGTTATGTTTCCGCTTGACATGTTTTCAAATGAAAGCGTAAAACAGCGCGTCAAGCGAGCACGCTTTTGCTTAGACCGCGTTAATCTGATCGAGGCTGAACACAAATACCCAGGAGAAATCTCCGGAGGAATGCAAAAACGAGTGGCTATAGCCCGAGCTATTGCCATGAATCCCAAATATCTGTTCTGCGATGAGCCAAACTCTGGACTTGACCCAAAGACATCATTAGTTATTGACCAGTTAATATCAGAAATCACTGCTGAATTTAACACCACGACCATCATCAATACGCACGACATGAACTCCGTAATGGGCATTGGTCAGCGCATACATTTCATTCATGAAGGTAAAAAACAGTGGGAAGGAAACATGCACGAGGTCGTTCATGCTAAAAATGAAATCCTGCATGATTTTATCTTTGCAAGTCAACTCTTAAAAAAGGCAAAACAAGGCATTTTGCTTGAAGAAAATCTAAA
>JAGBYN010000012.1 GCA_017628775.1 Bacteroidaceae bacterium
ACTATGCTGGAAAGGACCTAAACGAATCATAGATTTTATCTTGTGAAATCCCTGGTTTTCCTTTTCAGCAGACCGATTCTTCCTTACTACAACAAAGGTAAAAAAACGATCTATAGTTATCTAAATTTTATCTTTTTCTTTGTGTATTTAAGCGACTGCGTCGCTCACTCTGCAAACTTAGAGTGTCATCCGTGGGCGATTTTTATAAGTGAGTAGAGAGTAGTGAGTAACGGCCATGCGGAAGGCTCGCTCGCGCGAAGACAACAAGTTTGCGCGAAGTCTACGAGTAACCGTCCGGATGAAAACGCCTCGAAGCGGGCAAAAGCGCCTACCCCAGGGTTAATGGAGATAAGTCCCAACCTTTTTTGGCGAAAGAAGGCTCATACTCAAAAGTAGCAGAACCGGTGTTTTCATTCCATAATACGGCACCAGCATACTCTCCCCATATATATACTTTGGCTAAATTTACCATTCCGATTCTGTTTGATTATTGTTATTATTTTTAGTTGTAGACGCACGCTTACGCGACTTCTGATTCTCTAATTGCTTGGCATATGCAATAGGACTTATTTCTGGTTCTTTCAAAAAAACGGCAAGCATGTGCAATGCTCCCAATGCTCTGAGCAAAGGGATAAGTGTTTTTAAAGAAACACTTTCTCCACGTTCCAAAGATGCCACGCTGCTTATTGAAACTCCGGCTGAATGTGCAAAATCCTTTTGGCTGATATTTCGTTCAAGTCGTTGTCGCTTGATAAACTCTCCTATTTTTGAGAGAATCATATTGTCTGTAAGTGAATAGATATCCATAATCATTGCTTTTTCAATTATTGTACTGCAAATATAAACACAATCGTTGGAATTGCAATGATTATAACGATTGTTTTTGTTGTTATAAAAAGAATTTAGTTACTTTTGCCACACCTCTCAATTGTACTTGTTGACTTCGTGTCAGCGAGTTTTTTCTTTATCGTGGGGCATATATGTGCGAGGCCACATTGGTCGCAATGGGGCTTGCGTGCGGTGCAGGTGTAGCGCCCGTGGAGGAGGAGCCAGTAATGGGAGGGTGCCACTAAGTGTTCGGGGATGTATTTGCGGAGCGCCATCTCCACGGCGTAGGGCGTCGTGGCTGTTGTCGGTACAAGTTTGAGGCGATGGCTCACGCGGAAGACGTGGGTATCGACTGCCAAGGCAGCCTTGCCGAAGGCTACGGCCTGCACTACGTTTGCCGTCTTGCGACCCACGCCTGGTAAGGTGGTGAGTTCCTCAAGCGTCGTGGGCACTTCGCTGTTGAATGCCTCTACAAGGCGTTTCGCCATGCCCACGAGGTGGCGTGCCTTATTATTGGGGTAGCTCACGCTTTTGATGTATGTCAATACCTCGTCGGGTGTGGCTTGCGCCAAGGACTCGGGCGTGGGGTAGGCTGCAAACAAACGTGGCGTCACCTCATTGATCCGTTTGTCGGTGCATTGTGCACTGAGCATCACGGCAATGAGCAATTCAAACGGCGTGGTGTAGTTCAACTCCGTTTCTGTAGCCTCTAAGGTGCGACCAAGGTAGTCGATGGCTTCCAATATGCGTTGCTTGCGGGTCATGAGGGGGTAGAGAGTTGAGAGTTGAGAGTTGAGAGATGCCATGCGGACTATTTCCTTTGCGGCTTTGCGTGAGATTAAAGATGAGAGTTTAGAATTGTTGGAGGCGGGCAATGTATTTACCGATAATGTCGAATTCAAGGTTTACCTTGGTGCCCACCTTAATGGCGTGGAAGTTCGTGTGCTCGTAAGTGAAGGGGATGATGCACACCTGGAATGAGTCGTCGGTGGGGTTGCACACGGTGAGGCTCACACCATTGACCGTAACACTTCCCTTATCTACGGTGAAATAACCCTTGCGTGCCATCTCCACATCGTTCTTGTATTTGAACGTGTAAACGTATGAACCCTGTGCGTCCTCAACGCTGATGCATTCAGCCGTTTCATCAACATGACCTTGCACGATGTGGCCATCAAGGCGGCCGTTCATCATCATCGAACGTTCCACATTCACGAGGTCGCCTTCCTTGAGCAAACCAAGGTTGGAACGCTGAAGCGTTTCGAGCATGGCGGTCACGACATAGGTGTTGCCCTCAATCGCAACCACGGTGAGGCACACGCCATTATGCGCTACGCTCTGGTCGATCTTAAGTTCACTGGTGAATGGGCATTCAAAAGTGAAATGTCTATTCTCTTTATCTTTCTCAATGCGCACGACGCGTGCCATTCCTTCTACAATACCTGAAAACATAATTTGAATTTAATTTAATTAAACAACATCGCAAAAATACGAAAAAAATACTTTAAAACCTTGCGCTTATCGTTGCAATCAGCGATAAAATCAAGCCTTTTGTCGATTTGCTTTTAAAATCGAAGCGCGCAGCGTGAAGTAATCGCAAATGATTTTTTAATTTTGCATGGAGGAGGAGCTTGAAGAGCTAGATGCTATAGATTTATAGATGCCGTAGGGGCTATAGATGCTATAGATTCTAAAGAAGACACAGATTAGCGCGATTGGTGTGTGAATCCACCACGGGCCGACACGGGGATCTGTGATTTGTGCGTTAATCCACCACGGGCCGACACGGGGATCGGCCCCTACCTCTTAACCTCTTAACGGACCTTTAGGTCTCTCTTAACGAGGCGAAGCCTCTTCTCTCCTCTCTCATCTCTCAACTCTCAGAGTTCTCAGAACGAGCCGAAAGGCTCCTTATAACCTCATATATGAAGAAAATAATTGCATTTTCGGCTTCTTTGCTGTTGTGCTCGGCAGCAAAGGGTCAGGACGAAGGATGGACCTTGCAGCAATGCATGGACTATGCCTTGCAGCACAACATATCGTTGAAGAAAAGCAAGGCCAATGAACAGAGCAGTGCCGTGAATCTTAAAGAAGCGAAAGCGGCTTGGCTGCCCAGTGTCAGTGCGAGCCTCTCGCAAAACATGAACACGCGCCCATTTCAGGAGGAAATGACCAGCATTGTGAATGGCGGTATCACCTCTTCGGCATCCGACAAAACAACGTGGAGCGGTTCGTATGGCGTGAGCGCTTCATGGACCGTGTGGAACGGTGGACAACGCTCGCTCAATATAAAAGACAGCAACTTGGCGCTGGAACAAGCCAAGTACAGCACTGCCGAGGTGGCAAACTCCATTCAGGAGCAAGTGGCGCAGCTCTACGTTCAGATCATGTATATGCGTGAGGCATTGAACGTGAATCGCGAATTGTTGCAGCACGACTCCATCGTGTATGAACGCGGACAACGTATGTTGCAAAATGGCCAGATATCACGCTCCGACGTGGCGCAGCTCCGTGCCCAACTCAGTCAGGGACGCTACGATGTGGTGAATGCAGAAACGCAAATCAAAAATGTAGAACTGTCGTTGAAGCAGGTTCTGGAACTCGGACCCGACCAGGTGTTGCGCGTAGCACAACAGCAACCCGATGGCGCATCGATCCTTGAACCACTGCCTTCAAAGGCCGACGCCTATTACCATGCGCTGAGCAATCGTCCTGAAGTGAAGGCGCAGCAGTTGAGTATAGAACGTGCGGACTATGCCCTGAAAATAGCCAAGGCCAGTTATCTGCCCACCATTAACCTTCAGGGTAACCTGGGCGACAGCTATATGTCGGGCTCAAAGCACAACTGGGGCGAACAGATGAAGTACAATTTCAATATGAGTCTTGGGCTGAGCGTGCAGATACCGATTTACGATAAGCGCCGCACCAAGAGTAGTGTGGAGCGTGCGAAGATCGGACAACTCACCGCACAGTATGATAAGCTGGATATGGAGAAGAAACTCTATAATAATGTTGAAACCTATTGGTTGAATGCTTCAAACAGTCAGTATAAGTACCAGGCTGCACTCGACAATGTGGAGAGTCTGCAACTCAGCTACGACAATACCAACCGCCAGTTTGAACAGGGGCAGAAGGATATCACCGACCTCCTGAACAGTCGCGGCAGACTTCTGCAAGCCAAGCAATCGCTCTTGCAGGATAAGTACACCGCTTTGCTGAATAAAGCCCTTTTAGCCTTTTATGCCGGACAGCAAATCACCTTCTAAGATTTACTCAAGAATTGAAATATCCTATATCTTACATTATGAAACTGAATAAAAACATAAAGATAGCCATTGCTCTTGTTGTGCTCGGTGTGGTGGCGTTCATCTTCATCAATAAGGGCGAAGAACCCCTTCAAGTGACTTATGAATATGCGTGTGTTGAAAAGGCAACGCTTAGCAGTAGTATTACCGCTACGGGCACCATTGAACCTGTAACCACCGTAGAGGTGGGTACACAGGTGTCGGGCATCATCAACGAGATTTTCGTGGATTACAACGATGCTGTGCGTAAGGGACAGGTGATTGCTGTGCTTGATAAGGAAAATCTTGAAAGTGAACTCTCGAGCGCCAAGAACAACCTTCAGAGTGCTGAGGCCGACCTGAAATACCAGCAATGGCAGTTCAACAAGCAAAAGGCATTGCATGAGCAGGGCGACATCAGCGACAATGCCTTCCAACAGGCTGAACTCGCACTGAGCCAGGCGCAGTCGGCTTATAACATGCGCCGCGAAGCCGTGCGCAAGGCTGAAACGAACCTTGGTTATGCCACCATTACCTCGCCCATTGATGGCGTAATCCTTTCAAAGGCGGTGGAAGAAGGACAAACCGTGGCTGCAAGCTTCAACACGCCCACGCTCTTCACCATCGTGAAGGACTTGACCGACATGCGCGTTATTGCAAAGGTGGATGAGGCTGATATAGGCGGGGTGAAGGAAGGACAGCGCGTGGCATTCAATGTGGACGCCTATCCCACAGAAACCTTCGCTGGTACCATCACTCAGGTGCGCCAGGAAGCGACGATAGAAAATAATGTGGTGACCTATGAAGTGGTGATTGCTGCCCCCAATGCAGAGCTGAAGCTTAAGCCCGGACTCACCGCTAATGTGACCATCTACACCATGGAGCTGGCGGATGTGTTGTCGGTGCCTACAAAGGCTCTTCGCTTCGATCCGAACTTCGAAACCCTTAGTGAAGGCGATGTGATTGAAGACTGTGCTGGCGAAAATAAATTGTGGAAACGCCAGGGTCAGACCTTCAAGGCTTTCCCAGTGCAAGTCGGTGTGAATAATGGCGCACGCACAGAGATCGTGGGTGGCATTAATGAGGGTGACTCCATCATTCTCAGCATGGATGTGGTGGTGCCAGGTGCAGACCAGCAGATGGCACAGCGCAGTCCGTTTATGCCCGGTCCGCGCAAGAACAATAAAGCTAAAAAGTAAACGTTAGAACCCACGTTAAATTATGGATAAAAAAGTCGTGATTGAACTCCAAAACGTGAAGCGTAACTTCCTCGTTGGTGAAGAGGTGGTGCATGCCTTGCGTGGCGTGTCGTTCAAGATTCATGAAGGCGAATTTGTGACCATCATGGGTACTTCGGGTTCGGGAAAATCCACCTTGCTTAATCAATTGGGGTGCCTGGACACCCCCACCAGCGGTGATTACCTGCTTGATGGTATTTCAGTGCGTAAGATGAAGCGCCGTGAGCGTGCCGTGCTGCGCAACCGCAAGATTGGATTTGTGTTTCAGAACTACAACCTGCTGGCGAAGACCACAGCCGTTGAGAATGTGGAATTGCCTTTGATGTATAACTCAAGTGTGTCGAGCAAGGAACGCACCGAACGTGCCATAAAAGCTTTGCAGGCAGTAGGTCTTGGCGATCGCCTGTACCACAAGTCAAACCAAATGTCGGGTGGACAGATGCAACGTGTGGCGATTGCCCGAGCATTGGTGAACGACCCCGCTGTGATCCTTGCCGATGAGGCAACGGGTAATCTTGACACGCGCACGTCGTTTGAAATCCTGGTGCTCTTCCAGCGCTTGCACGCTGAGGGGCGTACCATTATCTTCGTGACGCACAATCCGGAAATTGCGCAGTACTCATCACGCAACATCGTGTTGCGCGATGGCCAAATTAAGGAAGATACATACAACGAACACATCCTCTCAGCCCAGGAGGCGCTCGATGCCCTGCCTGTGCCAGAGGAGGATTAGTTTTAATAGATGCTATAGGGGCTATAGATACTATAGATGCTATAGATACTATAGAAACTATAAAAGCTATAGGGATTCTTCCGTTTATTAATAGAAACTTAATATGCATTTCACAAATTTATTTAAAATAGCTTTGCGGGCTATTGCGGCCAATAAATTGCGGGCTTTCCTCACGATGCTGGGCATTATCATTGGCGTGGCGTCGGTGATTACCATGATTGCCATCGGTGAGGGCTCAAAGGCCAGCATTCAAAGCAATATCTCGCAGATGGGCTCCAACATGATTTACATTAATCCCGGAGCCGATCGTGGTCCTGGCGGTGCGCGCCAGGAAGCCAGTGCTATGCAAACACTGAAGATTAAGGACTATGAAATGTTGGCGGCCGAGGCCAAGTTTGTGAAGTCCATTAGTCCGATGGTGCAAAGTGGCGGTCAGTTCGTTTACGGCAACCACAATACCCCCTCAACGCTCTATGGCGTGAGCGTGGGCTATTTGGATATTCGTCAACTCCAGGTGGAGGAGGGCGAGATGTTTGATGATGAAGCCGTGCGTCTCAGTGCGAAGGTGTGTGTGATTGGTAAGACGGTGGCTAACGAACTCTTTCCAGGGGGCGAAGACCCTGTGGGTAAAGTGGTGCGCTTCAAGTCCATCCCTTTCCGCATTGTGGGTGTGTTAAAGTCAAAAGGCTATAACACATGGGGTATGGACCAGGATAACCTTGTTCTTGCGCCTTACTCCACCGTGATGAAGCGTATCTTGGCGGTGACCCACTTAAGCAGCATCAATGCATCAGCCCTTACTGAAGCCTACACCGACGATGCCATTGAGGAGATCAGCAGTATCCTTCGCCGCTCGCATAAGTTGCGCGAAGGGATTGATGAAGACAACTTCACCATCCGCTCACAAAAGGAAATGATGGAGATGATGAACTCCACAGCCAATGTGATGACCACTTTGTTGCTTTGCGTGGCGTGTATCTCACTCATCGTTGGGGGGATTGGTATCATGAATATCATGTTTGTGAGCGTCACGGAGCGTACGAAGGAAATAGGTCTGCGTATGTCGGTGGGTGCGCGTGGCATTGATATCCTGGCGCAGTTCCTCATTGAAGCCGTGTTGATGAGTATTACGGGCGGTGTTATAGGGGTGTTCTTGGGCGGTTTGATTACTTATGGTATCACGACCCTGGCGCAATGGCCCGTGCAAATCCAACCTTGGAGCGTGATGCTTAGTTTTGCTGTTTGTACGTTCACCGGTATTTTCTTTGGTTGGTATCCAGCTAAGAAAGCCGCAAATCTCGACCCCATAGAAGCGATTCGCTATGAATAATACACCACTTGGAGGTAGTGGGTTCTCGCCACGAGGAGCCTATTACCTTGAGGCTTTGCTTCATATCGTGGTGTGGGGATATATTTTCTTTACCCCTTTATTGTTTACCCGTGGTGGGGTGGAGGAAATTGACTGGCAACGCTATTTCTTCACCAGTTTGTGGAATATAGGGTCGTGCATCGTGTTTTACGTGAATTACCTGTTTCTTATTCCACGCTATTTCTTGAAGCATAAGTATTGGCATTATTTCGTGTGGAACATCGTTATGGTGCTGACGCTTGTGGTGGGGCGTGAGGTGTTGATGCACAGTTATTATGCCTCGGATTATTTTTCTGCCAATCCGCGTCGTTCTGGGAGTATGGGCAGAGGACCTTATTTCTCGCCCAGTTCATCCCGAAGCTTTATCCTGTTTAAGTCGTACAGGTGGGTGCAAAGTATGTTCCATTTCCTGATTGCAGCCGTGATTTCACTGGCACTACGCCTCAGTTTGAGCTGGCATAATTCAGAAATGGCACGCAAACAAGCCGAGGTGGAGCGCCATGCGGCAGAGTTGATGAACCTAAAGAACCAGATTTCGCCCCATTTCCTGCTGAATACGCTGAATAATATCTATGCCTTGACGGCATTTGATGCCAATAAAGCCCAGGAGGCGATACACGATCTCAGTAAACTTCTGCGTTACTTGCTTTATGAAAATCAAACGGAGTGGGTGACGCTTGAAAAGGAAGTGAATTTCTTGCGCAACTACATTGCTCTGATGGGCCTGCGTGTGGGGAAGAATGTGGAGGTGAAGGTGGATTTTAATATTGAGCACGCCGAAAATATGCTTGTTGCACCCTTGCTCTTTATCTCTTTGGTGGAAAATGCCTTTAAGCATGGCATCAGCAATACCCAGCAGTGCTTTATTCATGTGGCGCTGAATGTGTCGCCTACGGGCAACATTGTTTTTGATTGTCGCAACACCAACGTGCCTAAAACGGCAGATGATAAGAGTGGAGGCGGCATTGGTTTGCAGCAAGTGAGACAACGCCTTGACCTGGCTTATCCAAATCACTACATCTGGCATCAAGGCGTAGACGGCAATACGTATTATTCGCATATTGAGGTGAAGGGCAAGTAAAGAGGGGACCATTCTATAGGCTCTGGAAATGCTATATGTTCTTGATTCTTTAGATGCTCCACCATGATCAAAAACCAAATGTTATGTCACAGATTACTTGTATCATTATAGATGACGAACCCTTAGCACAGGCGCTGTTGGAGAGTTACGTTGAGAAAACCCCGTTACTGAAACTGTGCGGGGTGTTCTCAAATGCTATTGATGCCATGGCGGCCCTGCATGAACAAGTTGTTCAGTTGGTGTTTCTTGATATTCAGATGCCTGAGTTAAGTGGACTTGAGCTGGCAAAACTCATTCCTGGTGCTTCGCGCATCGTGTTTACCACCGCCTTCGGTCAGTATGCCATTGAGGGTTATAAGGTGAATGCCTTTGATTATTTGCTCAAACCATTCTCTTACAACGATTTCCTGGCCACCGTGATGAGGGTGCAGGAGCATATCAAGGCAGAGCAGACTGTAGCCACCCCGGTTTTAAAGACCTCGGAAATGACGGATGAACGCTCGTTCTTCGTGAGAAGCGATTATAAGTTGATTCGGGTGAACTACGATGATATCTTATATGTAGAAGGCTTGAAGGACTACGTTAAAATCTATCTGGCCTCACAGCCTCGCCCTATCTTGTCGTTGACGGCCATGAAAACCATAGAGGAACATCTAACGACAGAGCAATTCATGCGTATTCACCGCTCGTTCATCGTTAATATGCAGAGGGTGACGGCTGTAGAGCGTAATAATGTGGTGATTGGGGATAAATCCTTACCGATATCCGACACGTACAAGGACAAGGTGCTTGAATATATTCATCCGCGCTTGCTGAGCAGTAGGTGAGAGATGAGAGTTTAGAGATGAGAGTTTAGAGATGAGAGTTGAGAGGTTCCATCCGGCATGTGTAGGGGCCTATAACCTTCTATAATCCTAAAATAATCCGCGAAAATCCGTGCTATCTGTGGGAGAAAATTTTTGTTAGAGTACAGATAACAGAGTACAGCGTACAACTGCCGTGCGGATTGCTATATTGTGTCTCACGCAAAGATGCAAAGATGCGCAAAGTTTTTTTGCAACGGTATCGAGAAAAACGGGCTGAAAGCCCAACGACCTCCCAGCCCAGGGCAGAGTGAACGCAGTGAGCAACACCCTGGGTGTGATCAAGAGGACATGTTCGCGCTGAAAGTGCAAAAGCCTCTCACAATCGCCCACGGATGTTGTTAGAGTTGGGATGCCCAGCAAGCTTCGCCCTATCTTTAGTCTCTATAATATCTATATCATCCAGAAAATGACATTTGCAATCGAATTTACATCTTATTAAAGAGTGAAGCAGATTGTTTTTTATAGAGCTTAATGCTAAAAATAGGGCTGAAACGTTTAAAAAAATAGTTAAAAGGCAATCTTTACAAACAAAAAACATTACTTTTGCACTTGTATCATTGTGGGTTTGAATCCACTTTAAGTCTAATTTTTTTACCTATGAAACAACTTTTTATTTCACTCTTCATGCTCTTGCCTTTGATGGCTTTTGCTCAAAAGAACCAGGATTTAACCAAATATATGGCAGGTGCCGTGCCCGAAAAGAACGGTATGGTGTGCTTTGAAAAAACCTACGAGGTGCCTGGCAAAACGAAAGGAGAGATTTATACCTTACTCAAGGACTTTGCTACAAAGTCGATTGTTGGCGGTGAAAATGCATTGCCACAAGCTCGTATTCAGGATGCCGATAGTTTGCAAGGCCTATTGGTGTTGGGTATGGAAGAGTATCTTTACTTTAAGCGTACTCCCCTTTCTACCGACGGTACGCGCATGTACTATCAATTGATTTACCAAATTGAAGAGGGTAAGTTTAACGTGGAAATGCGTCGAATTCGCTATATCTACGACATTACAGAAACCCCATCAACGGAGGTTAATCCCAACGTGTGCTTCAGTGCAGAAGAGTGGATTACAGATAAGGAAGCCCTCAACCGCAAACAAACGAAAATGCTGAAGATGCCAGGAAAGTTCCGTCGCTTCACCATCGATCGTAAAGACGAAATCTTTAAAGAATCAGCCATCGCCACAGGAGCAACACGCAAGGTGCGCCTGGTAGAGGTGGAAGAATAAACCATCAGGGGGAGGTATGCTTAACAGAATGCATGCCTCCCCTTGATGTAGAGTTTAGAGTTTAGAGTTTAGAGTTGAGAGATGAGAGAAGAGGCTTCGCCTCGTTCAGAGGGACCTAAAGCTCCGTTAAGAGGTTAAGAGGAGCCTTTGGCTCGTTAAGAAGTTAAGAGGTAGGGGCCGATCCCCGTGTCGGCCCGTGGTGGGTTAACGCATAAATCACAGATCTCCGTGTCGGCCCGTCGTCAATCTACGCACCAATCGTCCAAAAAATACACAAATAATCTGTGTCATCTGTTGACAATAAAACTTTAAATCATGAAAGATTGTTTCGTTTCTTTAAAATATACGCAGACCACCTACGACGAACTCTCTAAGGCTGATCAGGCGCTTGTGGATGCTGCTAAAACAGCATGCCAAACGGCGTATGCGCCTTACTCGCACTTTGGCGTTGGCGCTGCAGCATTGCTTAGTAATGGCGTTGTGGTGTGTGGCAGTAATCAAGAAAATGCGGCTTTTCCTTCGGGTATGTGTGCTGAACGTTGTGCCGTGTTCTATGCCAATGCGCAATATCCCGAAGCCGCAGTATCCACTCTTGCTATTGCTGCGCAAAACCAAGTTGATGCCATCTTCCTGGAACATCCCGTTCCCCCTTGTGGGGCATGCCGACAGGTTTTGCTTGAAACGCAACAACGCTTTAAGGAACCCATGCGCCTATTGCTGTATGGAACAAAAGAGGTTTGGGAGATTCATAATATTGAAACGCTTCTTCCCTTTCAATTTAGTGTAGATTCAATGAAAAGCGAAAGTAAACATAGCAAAACAAGGGTAATTGAGGCTGAAAAATCGATAAATTAAAAGTTTTTGTAAAAAAATAATCCTTACCCCTTGTTGTTTCAAAAAAAAGCTATACCTTTGCACTCGTTAAAAGAAACCGACTAACGAAGGTCTCTTGGAGAGATGGTAGAGTGGTCGATTACAGCAGTCTTGAAAACTGCCGTACCGAGAGGTACCGGGGGTTCGAATCCCTCTCTCTCCGCTTAAAAGCAAAATAAAGCAGATTTCTCAATGAAGTCTGCTTTTTTTGTGTACAAAATTTAAAAGTGTAAGCCTCTGTAAATCAATTATAAAGCAGTTAAAAAGCAAGAAAAGCAAGCGATGTCCGAGGGTTCTAATCGTTCGGATACCGATAAAAAATAGCGCTTTTCCTTGTGACCACTCGAAAAATTGTTGAAAAAGGTCGCATAACCAAACTTAAAACAATTTAATTCAGTTAGTTATGTACAATTTTTCGTTCATTTGTCGTACATCCAAAATCAACAAGAAGGGCTTTGCACCGATTGAAATCTCAATTATCATCAATGGAAAGAGGACTCACATATCCCTTCCTATGAAGGCAGAACCTATCAAATTCAACAAAATGATGGCAAGTAAAAAGAACAATGAAGTTCTTGAATACACATCATCAGTTCGAACAAAGCTCAACAAGTGTCTTGCAGAAATGACTGCAAACGACATCGCCATCACTGCACTTAGTCTAAAAGAATACTTCAAGAATGGAGGAGTAAAAACATACTTTCTATTCGATGTTGCTGATGAGTTCTTGGAATACCACACCAAGAAAACAGCAAACTGTGCAAGCGAGGTAATGAAAAAATACCACTTGGCAATAGACAAATTCAAGAAGTTCATTGGCAACGTTGAGTTAAAAACTATAACACCCCAACATATTGAGGAGTTCAAAATCGAGTTGAAGCAGACTTACAAATTCGAAGGTAGCACCATTTACCACCTCCTTGCTAGAGTCAAAACAATGCTTACCTATGCTTTTAATAAGGCATACATCAAAGTAAACCCAATGATGTTTGTTGATAATCCCAAAGTAACGAAGGAAGTTGAGTTCTTGACAAATGAAGAAGTTTCAAGGATTGAGAAAAAGGAGTTCAACAACGAGAGATTAAATAAGGTAAGAGACCTGTTCCTGTTCCAATGCTATACTGCTCTATCTTTTGCCGATATGCAACTTATAACATTCAGAGACATAAAGAACGATGACGGGATGTACTACATCAAGAAGCAGAGACAGAAAACTAAAATCGACTTCTTTACAGTTCTTACTCCAAAAGCGATGGAGATATTGAAGAAATACAATTTCTGCCTCAATTTCATAAGTAATCAGAGTTGTAATGCATATTTGAAGGAAATAGCAGACTTGTGCAACATCAATAAGCAACTGCACACCCATATTGCAAGACACACTGCCGCTACTAGATTATTGAACGAAGGATTCAGAATTGAAATCGTAGCAAAGATATTAGGACATACCAATACCAAGCAGACAGCACATTACGCTAAACTTATAGACAAGACAGTTCTTAACGAGTTCAAAAAGATTGTCTAATACACAAAACGCAGAAGAAGGTTTCAACCAACTTCTGCGTTTTTTACATTTATTTTATTAACACATTGATTTTCAATGTCATAAACAAAATACAGGATATGTATGAATCCTCAGATGATTCGAAACCAAGTAACTAATTCGTTGATTGCCAATATTATGAGCAATAGAATTTTCTATCAGGTCGCAAATAAGCAATCATATTCGAAGACAACAGCACAACACCACAGACCACTATCACCAATTATAATTCACCGCAAATTCTATTCCTCAATTGATTCTCCAAGACACGTAGGTTTTTGACCCTATCTGTTACCGAGAGATTATTATCCTCCACAATGCGAGATTGCAACTTTACCTCATCCAACATATCAATCATTTGGAGCAATGTCATATCCTCCTTGTTCTTGGAGTATTGAAATAAAGTAAACCTAATACTCTTATCAACCGCCTCGTTCAAGTCGATTAAAGAAGGAGCATTCGTTTTTAAATGCTCCCTCAGCCTCTTGACAATATCACGAACCTTTCCCAAAAGTTCAACCGCTTCTTTATCCCCACTAAGACCGCTATCCAAAACAGCACTTGCCAAATCCTTCTCAAAGGCAACAACGTACTCCTTAAAAGAGAATTTTTGATTATACCTATATATAATAGCGTTCAAATTGCATTGAAGCAACTTAACAACAAACTTCACTTTTGTATTTTTCAATTGAATAACTTTACAACCTATTAACTCTTCAATCTTTTTCATAACATTCATTTTTTAAAACTCTTTCTAAAGACTCCCAAGTATCCATACCCCTCTCTTTTAACCAATCTTTAATTTCCTGAGTCAATCTTTCATCCCTCTCAATTTGCTCGGCAGTTCTGCCATATTCATCTTTTACTTCCATATTATTTATATTTTAAACATTATACAATCCATTCAACGCATTCTCTCTTACTTTCATCATCAACCTTCCGCAAGCATTTTTACCAACGTAAGATTGAAGGTCTTTGTCCCACACCGCACCATATTCATTATCCCACGGCGCATACTCTACAAGTGATTTCCTTCCACTCTCATCAATCGCCTTTCTAAACTCCAAACATTGTAGGTATTTGATTTCCATACATTTAAACAAACAATTGTACTTCTTGGAATCATAATTCTTATCAATTTTATCAGCGTGCTTAGCACAGAAGTTCTTGACTTGAAATCCATTGCAAACACCTTTACACTTCATTATAACATCCCGAATCTCAGCATTTTCACTGAATAACATCCAATGAAACATCTGTTCAACGCTCTGAAACTCCTTACCGTCATACACCAAGCGACAAGGATACATATTACTC
>JAGBYN010000106.1 GCA_017628775.1 Bacteroidaceae bacterium
GAGGCTCAAAGAAAAAGTCGTGGCACATCCGACTAAAAAACACAAAAGATGTTGCATGCCTCTTTAGCTCAGTTGGCCAGAGCACGTGATTTGTAATCTCGGGGTCGTTGGTTCGAATCCGACAAGAGGCTCAGAAAAGTCATGGCACATCCGACTAAAACATAAAAGATGTTGCATGCCTCTTTAGCTCAGTTGGCCAGAGCACGTGATTTGTAATCTCGGGGTCGTTGGTTCGAATCCGACAAGAGGCTCAAGGAAAGGGTGGATTAAACCACTCTTTCTTTTTTTTATATGTGTTTTTTCTTACAATCAATTGCAAATGAGAATATTTTACTATTTTTGCATGAGGTTTAAAACACATTTCAATTATGATTGTAAATTTAAACGAAATAAATATAGAAATAGACGATAGAATCATTTTGAAAAACGTTAATTTTCAGATTAACGATGGTGAGTTTGTCTATTTGATAGGGAAAGTGGGCAGTGGCAAAAGTAGCTTGCTGAAGGTTATATATGGAGAACTTCGTGCAAAGGGTAAAGAAGCCATTGTTTTTGACCAAAACCTAAAAACGATACAACCTAAGAATTTATATAAACTACGCCGACAATTGGGAGTCGTTTTTCAAGATTTCCAATTATTATCTGATCGAACCGTTTACGAAAATCTGGAGTTTGTGTTGCGAGTGACAGAGTGGAAAGTTGAAAGCCGAAAAGCACGTATCAACGAAGTATTGGAAATGGTTAATCTTTCAGACAAGATTAATTGCTATCCACATGAACTCTCAGGTGGCGAACAGCAAAGAGTTTCAATAGCACGAGCATTGCTAAATTATCCCAAGCTCCTGATAGCCGATGAACCTACAGGAAATTTGGATAAGGATACTGGCAACCATATCATGCAGATATTTCAGAATATAAAGCAACAAGGTACTGCGATTGTGATGGTCACACATAACCACCACTTATTGCAAGAATATCCTGCAGATAGCATCTATCAATGCCAGGATGGCATGTTGTTGAAAATGACTTCAGATGAATTGCTTAATACATAAGCTTTAACACATAAGCTAAATAAATAGTGACTATATTTTTGAACCGATAATTATGAAAGTTTTAAAATTTGGTGGAACCTCTGTTGGTTCGCCCGAAAGAATGAAGGCCGTATCTAAACTTCTTATTGAAGATGGCGTTCAGAAGATTGTAGTGTTGTCAGCGATGTCTGGTACAACAAATACTTTAGTTGAAATAGCTGATTATCTTAAGAAAGGAAATAAAGAAGCTGCGCATAATGTGATTAATAAATTGCGCGCAAAATATATGAACCACGTTAAGGAACTTCACGTGTCGCCCGAATGGCTGGCAAAAACGTCGGACTTTCTTGATGACGAATTTATGTATTTGCACTCGTTTGCAGAAACTGAATTTACATCAACCACAGAAAAAACAATTCTGGCTCAAGGAGAGATGATGTCAACCAATATGGTGACGAATTATTTACTTGAAATTGGTGTAAAGGTAAAGCTTATTCCTGCGCTTGATTACATGAAAACTGATGCAGATGGTGAACCTGATTTAAATTACATTCAAGATCACTTAAAGGAAATCCTTTCAGAAAATCAAGGTTATGATATTTACATCACGCAAGGTTTTATTTGCCGCGACGCTATGGGTCGAGTAGATAATCTGCAACGTGGTGGTTCTGATTATACAGCAAGCTTGATTGGCGCTGCGCTCAATGCAGATGAAATTCAAATTTGGACCGATATTGATGGTATGCACAATAATGATCCACGCGTTGTTGAAGGTACCACCCCCGTGCGACAATTACATTTTGATGAAGCAGCTGAATTGGCTTATTTTGGAGCAAAAATTCTGCACCCAACCTGTGTGCAACCAGCTCGTTATGCCAGCGTTCCTGTTCGCCTTTTAAACACGATGGATCCAACAGCACCAGGCACGCTTATTAATAATGAAATGCAATACGGGAAAATTAAAGCTGTAGCCGCTAAGGATAATATTACAGCAATTAAAATTGTGAGCAGCAGAATGCTCCTCGCAACAGGATTTTTGCGTAAAGTATTTGAAATTTTTGAAACTTACAAAACCAGCATTGACTTAGTCACAACCTCAGAAGTGGGTGTAAGTCTTTCAATTGACAATAATTCAAGAATATTCCCTATTGTTGAAGAATTGAAGAAATATGGCACTGTTGAGGTGGATGAAGATATGTGTATCATCTGTGTCGTGGGCGACCTTGAATGGGGTAATATTGGTTTTGAAGCAAAGGTAGCAGAAGCTTTGTCAGACATTCCTGTACGCATGATTTCTTATGGCGGTTCTGACCACAATATCTCTTTCCTTATCAAGGGTAGCGATAAGGAAGCAGCCCTTCGCGCATTGAGTCAAAAATTATTTTAATGAAAACGAATACATTTTATAATGCAGTAACAGTTGATCAACTTCGTGCCTGCGAGCATGAAGTTGGTCCTTTCTATTACTACAACACACAATTGCTTAAAGATACACTTAAAGCCATAAAGTCCGAAATCAGCGATGCGCCCAATTACCATATTCATTATGCCATTAAGGCTAATGCAAATCCAAAGCTCCTTTCTATTATAAAAGAATACGGAATGGGGGTGGATTGCGTCAGTGGAGGCGAAGTAAAGGTAGCTATCGAAACCGGATTTAATCCTAAGGATATCGTATTTGCTGGGGTTGGTAAATCGGATAAGGAAATTGAATATGCTTTGAGTCAAGGCATATCTTGCTTTAATGTAGAAAGTATTCCTGAATTAGAAGTTATCAATGAATTGGCTTCACGATTAGGTGTCGTGGCACACGTGGCTTTTCGTATCAATCCTAATGTTGATGCACACACGCATGAGAAAATAACAACGGGATTGAATGAAAATAAATTTGGCTTGGCTATGGAAGATATGATTCCAGCCATTCAAATAGCCAAAGACATGGAAAACGTGGAAGTTGTTGGACTTCATTTTCATATTGGTTCGCAAATTCTTCATCTTGAAGTATTCAAAAATCTTTGCGCACAAATCAATGAACTGCAATTGCAATTACAAGCTATTGGCTTTACCCCCAAAAGCATCAATGTGGGCGGAGGATTAGGTATCAATTACGATAATCCTAATTTAGAAAGCATTGCTGACTTCAAAACCTATTTTTCGATTTTCAAAAATTATCTTGAACTTCAGAATGGTCAACAGGTGCACTTTGAATTAGGGCGTAGCATCGTTGCTCAATGCGGAGCGCTTATTGCTCAAGTGCTTTACATGAAGCAAGGACATACAAAGAAATTCCTGATTATTGATGCCGGTTTTACCGATCTTGTGCGTCCAGCTATGTATGGTAGTCTTCATTATATTGAAAATCTATCAGCTGTAGGCGCACCTATAGATCGATACGATGTGGTAGGACCAATTTGTGAAAGTAGTGATGTTTTTGCAAAAGATTATGAACTACCTACATCACAACGCGGTGATATCATAAGCATACGCTCGGCAGGAGCTTATGGTGAAGTCATGTCGTCAACCTATAATTGCCGAACTCTCCCTAAATCGTATTTAGATGTAGATTTTAATTCATAAAAACACGTATATATAAAATTAATAATTCAAATATGGAATTAGCAACTAAATATTCGCCTGAAGCCGTAGAAGGCAAATGGTATCAATATTGGCTTGAC
>JAGBYN010000107.1 GCA_017628775.1 Bacteroidaceae bacterium
AAAGCAGCCCTGAAAACCCAGTATTTTGCAAAATTGAGAAACGTACCTTCTTCACCGCGCAAGATGAGATATGTGGTGGATTTGATTCGCGGCATGGAGGTGAATAGAGCTCTCGGAACCTTGAAGTTCTGTGCAAAAGCTGCTTCTGCTGATGTAGAGAAGTTGCTTCGCTCAGCAATTGCTAACTGGGAACAAAAGAACGAACGTAAAGCTGAAGACGGTGAATTGTTCGTTACCCAAATTTATGTTGACGGTGGCGCCACTTTGAAGAGAATGAGACGGGCTCCACAAGGTAGAGGTTATAGAATCCGCAAACGTTCAAATCATGTGACTTTGTTCGTGGGCACTAAAACTAATGATTAATAATAAGTAGTATGGGACAGAAAGTAAATCCGATAAGCAACCGATTAGGTATTATTAGAGGTTGGGATTCTAACTGGTACGGAGGCAAGGACTTTGGAGATTCTTTGTTGGAAGACAGCAAGATCCGTAAGTACTTGAATGCTCGTTTAGCTCAGGCTAGTGTATCAAGAATCGTTATTGAACGTACTTTGAAACTCGTGACTATCACAGTTTGTACTGCACGTCCGGGTTTGATCATTGGTAAAGGTGGTCAGGAAGTTGACAAGTTGAAAGAGGAATTGAAGAAGATTACCGATAAGGATATCCAAATCAATATCTTTGAGATCAAAAAGCCTGAACTTGATGCCGTAATTGTTGCTAACAATATTGCACGTCAAGTAGAAGGTAAGATCGCTTATCGCCGTGCTATCAAGATGGCTATTGCTAACACCATGAGAAGCGGTGCTGAAGGTAT
The DNA here is from genome assembly GCA_017628775.1 of Bacteroidaceae bacterium. The sequence goes on from JAGBYN010000107.1 coordinate 818, forward strand.
CAAAGTATTGATTTCTGGACGTTTGAATGGTGCTGAAATGGCGCGTTCTGAAATGTATAAGGAAGGACGTACTCCATTGCACACTTTCCGTGCGGATATCGACTATTGCCAAGCTGAAGCTTTGACAAAAGTTGGTTTGTTGGGAATCAAGGTGTGGATTTGCCGTGGCGAAGTTTATGGCAAACGTGATTTGGCACCTAACTTCACTCAAGCTAAAGAGAGCAGCCGTGGTAACAACGGTGGCAAAAACTTCCGTAAAAAGAAGAACAATAATCGTTAATTTTTGAAATTTAAGAATTATGTTACAACCGAAAAGAACAAAATATAGAAGACCGCAGAAGGGTCGTTGCAAAGGTAACGCTCAACGTGGTAACCAATTGGCTTTCGGATCGTTCGGTATTAAGTCTCTCGATACACACTGGATTACCGGTCGTCAAATTGAGGCAGCTCGTATTGCTGTGACTCGTTACATGCAACGTGAAGGTCAAATTTGGATTCGTATCTTCCCTGATAAACCTGTAACCAAGAAGCCGGCTGACGTGCGTATGGGTAAGGGTAAGGGAGACCCTGTAGGATATGTATTCCCAATCACTCCTGGACGTATTATCTTCGAAGTGGAAGGAGTATCTTACGAAGTGGCTAAGGAAGCTTTGCGCCTTGCAGCACAAAAACTTCCTGTTACAACTAAGTTTATTGTTAGACGTGATTACGATAAAAACGCTTAATTATGAAGATTGCAGAAATTAGAGAATTAGCTACCAACGAATTGGTTGAGCGTATTCAGACTGAAGAGGCCAATTACACACAGATGCTGTTAAACCATTCTGTCGCTCCTTTGGAGAATCCTGCACAGATTAAAGCGGCTCGTCGTAATATCGCACGCTTGAAGACCGTGTTGCGTCAGAGAGAACTTAACAAATAATAATGGTCCACATGGAAGCTAGAAATTTAAGAAAGACAAGAACAGGTGTTGTAGTAAGCGACAAAATGGATAAGACCATTGTTGTGGCTGCTAAGTTTAAGGAAAAACACCCTATTTATGGTAAATTCGTTTCTAAAACGAAAAAGTACCATGCTCATGACGAGAAGAATGATTGTCATGTAGGTGACACAGTGTTGATTATGGAGACTCGTCCATTGAGCAAGACTAAATGTTGGAGAGTTGTAGAAATCGTAGAAAGAGCTAAGTAATTATGATACAAGCAGAATCTAGATTAGTAGTTGCAGATAATAGCGGTGCTCGTGAAGCACTTTGTATTCGTGTTTTAGGCGGTACAAAAAGACGCTATGCTTCTGTAGGTGATGTGATTGTCGTTTCTGTAAAGAGCGTTATCCCATCAAGTGATGTTAAAAAAGGTGCAGTATCAAAAGCTTTGATTGTACGTACTAAGAAGGAGATTCTTCGTGCTGACGGATCATATATCCGTTTTGATGATAATGCCTGCGTATTGTTGAACAACGCTGGTGAGTTGAGAGGAAGTCGTATTTTCGGCCCTGTTGCCCGTGAGTTGCGTGCTGCAAACATGAAAGTGGTTTCTTTGGCACCTGAAGTACTTTAATTTTTTAAGAAATATAAAGTAATGAGTAAGTTACATATTAAAAAAGGCGATACAGTTTACGTGAATGCTGGCGAGGACAAAGGCCGCACAGGTAAAGTGTTGAAGGTGTTTGTTGAAAAACAACGTGCCATCGTAGAAGGCTTGAATATGGTGTCTAAGAGCCAAAAGCCAAGCGCAAAGAATCCTCAAGGAGGAATTGTGAAGCAAGAAGCTTCTATTCATATTTCTAACTTGAATGTTCTTGATCCTAAGACTGGCAAACCGACACGTATTGGTAGAAAATTAAACGCAGACGGCAAATTGGTTCGTTATGCTAAAAAATCAGGAGAGGAGATTAAGTAATGGGAAATACTGCAAGCCTTAAGAAAGAATATGCAGAGCGTATTGCGCCTGCGTTGAAGAAGCAATTCAATTATAGTTCTACTATGCAGATTCCTGTACTCAAGAAGATTGTTATCAATCAAGGTTTGGGTATGGCAACTGCAGACAAGAAGATCATTGATATTGCAATCAATGAAATTACAGCTATTACTGGTCAAAAGGCAGTAGCTACTGTTTCTAAGAAGGACGTTGCGAACTTCAAATTGCGTAAGAAAATGCCTATCGGTGTGATGGTAACATTGCGTCGTGAGAGAATGTATGAGTTCTTGGAGAAATTGGTACGTGTGGCTTTGCCCCGTATCCGTGACTTCAAAGGTATCGAAAGCAAGTTTGACGGACGTGGTAACTATACTTTGGGTATTCAGGAGCAAATTATTTTCCCTGAAATCAACATTGACTCTATCGAACGTATTCTTGGTATGAACATTACATTTGTGACTACCGCTAAGACCGATGAGGAAGGTTATGCATTGCTCAAAGAGTTCGGCTTACCTTTTAAAAACGCTAAAACCGATTAATACGATATGGCAAAAGAATCAATGAAGGCTCGTGAAGTTAAAAGAGCCAAAATGGTAGCTAAGTATGCCGAGAAGCGCGCCGCTTTGAAGAAAATCGTGAACACAGGAGATCCTGTAGAGGCTTTTGAGGCTGCTCAAAAGTTGCAACGCATCCCTAAGAACGCTAATCCTATCCGTTTGCACAACCGTTGCAAATTGACTGGACGTCCAAAAGGATATATGCGTCAATTCGGAATCTCACGTATTCAGTTCCGTGAAATGGCTTCAAGTGGATTGATTCCCGGAGTTAAGAAGTCAAGCTGGTAATTTATTTATTTAATATTGTCGGGAGAGTCCCGATTAATTAAAATCTTTTATAAAATGACAGATCCAATAGCAGATTATTTGACGCGCTTGCGTAATGCCATTCAAGCTAAGCACAGAGTGGTAGAAGTGCCTGCGTCAAATTTGAAAAAGGAAATCACAAAGATCCTTTTCGACAAGGGCTACATCTTGAACTACAAGTTTGTTGAAGATGGTCCTCAGGGTACAATCAAAGTTGCGCTGAAGTATGATTCAGTGAACAAAGTGAATGCAATCAAGAAATTGATTCGTGTGTCTACTCCGGGTATGCGTAAGTATACCGGTTACAAGGACATGCCGAGAGTTATTAACGGATTGGGTATTGCTATCATATCTACATCCAAAGGTGTAATGACAGACAAGGAAGCTGCTGAACTTAAGATCGGTGGTGAAGTTCTTTGTTATGTATATTAATTTTGGAGGGTAACATATGTCTAGAATAGGAAAATTACCAATCAGCATCCCGGCAGGTGTAACTGTAACTATCAGTGATGCAAATGTGGTTTCTGTAAAAGGACCAAAAGGTGAAATGACTCAGGCTGTGCATCCTTCAATCAAGGTTGAGAATGCAGGCGCTGAAATCGTTCTTACTATCGATGAGCAAAATGATACAGTTGAAACAAAGCAAAAGCAAGCTTTCCATGGTTTGTATCGTGCTTTGATCAACAATATGGTAGTAGGCGTTTCAGAGGGTTATGTAAAGAAAATGGAGTTAGTTGGTGTCGGTTTCCGCGCTAGCAACCAAGGTAACTTGATTGAGTTCTCTTTGGGTTATACTCATAGCATTTTCTTCCAATTGCCTAACGAGATTAAGGTAGAGACCAAGTCTGAGAGAAATCAGAATCCTCTTATTATATTGGAGTCTTGCGACAAACAACTTTTGGGTCAAGTTTGTGCAAAAATTCGTTCTTTCCGTAAGCCTGAGCCTTACAAAGGTAAGGGTGTTTTGTTCGTTGGTGAGCAAATTCGTAGAAAGTCTGGTAAATCAGCTGGTGCTAAGTAATTTTAAAATTGTAAGATTATGACAACGAAATTAGAAAGACGAATCAAGATTAAGTATAGAGTACGCAATAAGATTTCAGGTACTGCTGAACGTCCGCGTATGTCAGTGTTTAGAAGTAACAAGCAAATTTACGTTCAAATTATCAATGACGTAACAGGTACTACTTTGGCGGCAGCATCTTCTTTGGGTATGGAAGTAATGCCTAAAAAAGAGCAAGCAGCAAAAGTGGGTGAACTGATTGCAAAGAAAGCGTTGGAGGCTGGTATTACTACCGTAGTCTTCGATCGTAATGGTTACTTGTATCACGGAAGAGTGAAAGAAGTTGCTGACGCAGCACGTAACGGTGGACTTAAATTTTAATGGATTATGGCAATTAATAGAGTTAAGATAAGCAGTGATATCGAATTAAAGGACAGATTGGTTGCTATCAATCGTGTTACCAAAGTAACAAAAGGTGGTAGAACATTTACTTTTGCTGCTATTGTTGTGGTTGGTAACGGAAATGGTATCATTGGTTGGGGACTTGGTAAGGCCGGTGAAGTAACAGCTGCTATTGCTAAAGGTGTAGAGGCTGCTAAAAAGAACTTGGTGAAAGTTCCTGTATTGAATGGTACAGTTCCTCACGAGCAAGCTGCTAAATTTGGTGGTGCTGAAGTATTCATCAAACCTGCATCACATGGTACCGGAGTAGTAGCCGGTGGTGCAATGCGCGCAGTGTGTGAGAGTGTTGGTATTACAGATTGTTTGGCTAAGTCTAAGGGTTCATCTAACCCTCACAACTTAGTGAAAGCAACCATCTTGGCTTTGGCTGAGATGCGTGATGCGAGAACTATTGCACAGAACCGTGGTGTGAATTTGGATAAAGTATTTAGAGGATAAGGAGGTTTTATATGGCAACTATTAAAGTTAAGCAAGTAAAGAGCAGAATCGGCTCTCCTATTGATCAAAAAAGAACTCTTGATACATTAGGTTTGAGAAAACTGAATCAAGTAGTTGAGATTGAAGACACTCCTTCAGCTCGCGGTATGATTCGCAAGCTTCATCACTTGGTGAAAGTTGTAGATTAATTTATTTACTATTAAACTGATACAAAATGAAATTAAATACTTTAAAACCAGCTTGTGGTTCTGTACAAACTCGTAAGAGAGTTGGTCGTGGTGCCGGTTCAGGTTTAGGCGGTACTTCTACCCGTGGACACAAGGGTGCCAAGGCAAGATCTGGTTATAAGAAGAAGATAGGTTTTGAGGGCGGACAGATGCCTTTGCAACGTCGTTTGCCTAAGTACGGCTTCAAGAACATTAATCGTGTTGAGTACAAGGCTATCAATCTTGATACTATTCAAGCTTTGGTAACAGCTAAGAATTTGGAAACAGTTACTTTGGCTGACTTGGTAGCTGCAGGTTTGACTTCACCTAAGCATTTGGTAAAGGTGTTGGGCAACGGTCAGCTTACTTCAAAGGTTAATGTAGAGGCAAACGCATTCTCTAAGAGTGCAGAAGCAGCTATTGTTGCTGCCGGTGGTAACGCTACAAAACTTTAATTCAATGAAAAAGTTAATTGAAACCTTAAAGAACATATGGAAGATTGAGGATCTTAGACAAAGGATCCTCATCACCATACTGTTTGTTGCAATCTATCGTTTGGGTTCATTCGTGGTTTTGCCCGGAATCGACCCTTCACAACTGACAGCATTGCATACACAAACAGAAACTGGTTTGATGTCTTTGTTGAATATGTTCTCGGGAGGTGCATTTTCTAACGCATCTATCTTTGCGTTGGGTATCATGCCTTACATTTCTGCATCCATCGTGATACAGTTGTTGGGTATTGCTGTACCAGCATTCCAAAAAATGCAACGCGAAGGTGAGAGTGGACGTCGCAAGATGAACCAATATACTCGCTATTTGACAATAGCAATTTTATTGGTGCAAGGACCAGCTTATTTGACCAACTTGAAGTTGCAGTCAGCTGGTGCTTTGAATCCAGCAGTAAGTTGGACTTTCTTCATGATTACTGCGACAATTATCCTGGCTGCAGGTAGTATGTTTGTTCTTTGGTTAGGCGAGCGTATTACAGATAAAGGTTTGGGTAATGGTGTTTCTTTAATCATTATGATTGGTATCATTGCACGTTTACCGGAAGCATTTGGACAAGAGTTCGTAGCCCGCTTGAATAACTTGAGTGGTGGAGGACTTTTGATGTTCATCCTTGAGATTGTTGTTCTTCTGTTCGTGGTTTGTGCTGCTATTTTGATGGTACAGGGAACGCGCAGAATTCCGGTTCAATACGCTAAACGTGTTGTAGGTGGACAACAGTTCGGTGGTGCACGCCAATATATTCCTTTGAAGTTGTTTGCTGCCAATGTGATGCCTATCATTTTCGCTCAAGCGTTGATGTTTATTCCAATCATGTTGTTAGGATTCACTTCAGTTGATCAAGCAACTCCTTTCATGCAGATGATGGTGGATCATACAAGTGTGCTGTATAATGTGATTTTTGCATTGTTGATCATTGCGTTCACATACTTCTATACTGCAATCACTTTGAATCCGACTCAAATGGCTGAGGATATGAAGCGTAACAATGGGTTCATTCCAGGTGTAAAACCAGGAAAGGACACAGCAGAGTATATAGATCAAATCATGTCTAAGATTACTTTGCCCGGTTCATTAGGTTTGGCATTGATTGCATGTATGCCTGCTTTTGCCGGATTGTTGAACGTTAAGGCTGAGTTCGCACAGTTCTTCGGAGGAACTTCGTTGTTGATCTTGGTTGGAGTTGTGTTAGATACTTTGCAACAAATTGAGAGTCACCTGCTCATGAGACATTATGATGGTCTGTTGAGTTCAGGTAGAATTCGCGGACGTTCTGGTTTCTCCGCTTATTAAGATTATCTGATATGATATTTCTTAAGACGGAAGATGAAATAGAGTTGATGCGTGCCGCCAACCAGTTGGTCGCTGCGACATTGACTGAAATAGCTAAAAAAATCCAACCGGGTGTGACAACACTACAATTGGATCACTTAGCAGAGGAGTTTATAAGGGATCATGGGGCCATACCGACGTTTAAGGGTTTCCCTAATCCGTATGGAGGTCCGTTCCCTGCTTCTATTTGCGCTTCTGTTAATGAAGAGGTAGTACACGGTATCCCTAACGATCGTCCACTTGAAAATGGCGATATCGTTTCTGTGGATTGTGGTGCGTTATTGAATGGTTTTAATGGAGATTCATGTTACACATTTTGTGTAGGTGAGGTCAAGGATGAAGTCAAACAACTTCTTCGTGTGACGAAAGAGAGTCTTTATTTAGGTATTCAATCAGCAATTACCGGTAAGCGAATCGGTGATATCGGTTTTGCAGTGCAAGAACATTGTGAATCGCATGGTTATGGTGTAGTGAAAGAATTTGTTGGACATGGCATCGGAAAAGAGATGCACGAGGATCCTGCAGTTCCAAACTATGGTAGACGTGGAAACGGACCATTGATTAAGAATGGGTTGTGTATTGCTATTGAACCAATGATAACAATGGGTTCGCCTCAGATTGGGATGATGCCCGATCGATGGACAGTCAAAACGACTGATGGTAAATGTGCTGCGCATTTTGAGCATACCATTGCCATTCATCACGGGAAGGCAGATATTTTATCTTCGTTTGAAGAAATAGAGAAAATTGAAGGAAAATTATATTAAGTATGGCTAAACAGTCGGCGATAGAACAAGATGGTGTAATTGTCGAAGCTCTTTCTAACGCAATGTTCAGAGTAGAGTTGGAGAATGGACATGAAATCACAGCCCATATCTCTGGAAAGATGAGAATGCACTATATTAAGATTCTACCTGGAGATAAGGTAAGAGTTGAGATGAGTCCTTATGATCT
>JAGBYN010000013.1 GCA_017628775.1 Bacteroidaceae bacterium
CGTATCTATCCGGTAGGCCGTTTGGACCGTAATACAACAGGTGTACTTCTTTTGACTAATGATGGTGACTTGGCATCCAAGCTTACACATCCGAAGTTCTTGAAGAAGAAGATCTATCACGTGTATTGCGACAAGAACGTGACAAAGGCGGATCTTGACCAGATTGCAGCGGGTATCACATTGGAAGATGGCGAAATCCATGCAGATGCAATCAGTTATGCTTCTGAAACTGACAAGAAGCAGGTAGGTATTGAAATTCACTCGGGTAAGAACCGTATCGTACGCCGTATTTTTGAATCTTTGGGTTACAAGGTGATTAAGCTTGACCGTGTGTATTTCGCAGGTTTGACAAAGAAGGGCTTGAAGCGTGGTGACTGGCGTTATCTGACAGAACAGGAAGTGAACTTCCTCCGTATGGGCTCTTTTGAATAATAACTTATTTAGAAAAGAAGATAGAATGGAAAATATTCGTAGAACAAAAATAGTTGACTTGCTCCAGCGTAAGGATTGGGGTGCGATGGTCAACGTAAAAGGTTGGGTGCGTACTCGCCGTGGAAGCAAGCAGGTTAGCTTTGTGGCTTTGAACGACGGTTCCACTATCAACAATGTACAGGTGGTTGTAGACCTTGCCAACTTTGATGAAGAAATGGTGAAGCAGATCACAACTGGTGCTTGTATCAGTGTAAATGGTGAATTGGTGGAATCTATCGGTTCTGGCCAGGCAGGCGAAATCCAAGCTCGTGAAATCGAAGTGTTGGGTACTTGCGACAATACTTATCCGTTGCAGAAGAAGGGATGTTCTATGGAATTCTTACGCGAAATCGCTCACTTGCGTCCGCGTACCAATACGTTTGGTGCAGTATTCCGCATCCGTCATAACATGGCAATTGCTATCCATGAATTCTTCCACCAGAAGGGTTTCTTCTATTTCCACACACCGATTATCACAGCATCTGACTGTGAAGGTGCGGGTCAGATGTTCCAGGTGACAACCAAGAACCTTTATGACTTGAAGAAGGATGAAAATGGCTCTATCATCTATGACGACGACTTCTTCGGTAAGCAGGCAAGCTTGACAGTGTCTGGCCAGTTGGAAGGTGAGTTGGCTGCTACTGCTTTGGGTGCTATCTATACATTCGGTCCAACTTTCCGTGCTGAAAACTCCAATACTCCGCGTCACTTGGCTGAATTCTGGATGGTAGAACCGGAAGTGGCATTTGCTGACTTGAACGAATTGATGGACTTGGAAGAAGAGTTCATCAAGTTCTGTGTTCAATGGGCACTTGACAACTGTAAGGACGATCTCGAATTCTTGAACAAGATGATTGACAAGGGCTTGATTGAACGTTTGCAGAAGGTGGTTAGCACTGAATTTGTACGTTTGCCTTATACTGAAGGTATCAAGATTTTGGAAGAAGCTATCGCTAAGGGCAAGAAGTTTGAGTTCCCGGTATATTGGGGTTGTGACCTTGCCAGCGAACATGAACGTTTCTTGGTGGAAGAACACTTCCAGAAGCCGGTTATCATGACAGACTACCCAGCTGAAATCAAGGCTTTCTATATGAAGCAGAATGCAGATGGCAAGACTGTTCAAGGTACAGACGTGTTGTTCCCACAAATCGGTGAAATCATCGGTGGTAGTGTGCGTGAAGAAAACTACGATAAGTTGATGAACCGTATCAATGAATTGAATATCCCGATGAAGGATATGTGGTGGTATTTGGACACTCGCCGTTATGGTTCATGTCCACATGCTGGTTTCGGTCTTGGTTTCGAACGCTTGTTGCTCTTCGTGACAGGTATGGCGAATATCCGCGACGTGATTCCGTTCCCACGTACTCCGAGAAACGCAGAATTCTAAAATCAGAAGAAATGATAGATAAGGGAAGATGGAAAAGCCGTCTTCCCTTATTTTTTAGGAAAAAAATGAGAGCCCATACAAAAAAGTTCATGTTTTGTGTTTGGTTTGAATATTTTTGTCTATATTTGTGCTAAGTAACGACAAATTGTTAACTTAATATATACTACTATGAAACGTCGTTTTTTATTTATCGCAATGGCTATGTTCTTGCTGACGGGGCTCAGTAGAATGACGGCTCAAACTTCAAATGTGAATTTGAGAGGCATTTGGCAAATGTGTTTTTATATGTCGAGTGACCCTACTCTCCCTGGTGAATTGAAACCTAGTAATTCGTTCAAGATTCTGTCTGATGATGGAAAGTTTACTAATATGGTAATGATTCCAAATAAGGGGGCTATCATTATTGGTTCGGGTACATATAAACAAACTGCACCAAATGCGTTTACGGAATCAGTTGAAAAGAACCTTCACCTTCCACAGTTAGTTGGCGTGGATAATGTACTTGAATTCGAGATGAAGGATGGTAATGTGATGATGCTGAAGTTCTTTGTGAAGAAAGACCCTGACGGCAATGAAATCAATTCATGGTATTATGAAACTTGGAAAAAGGTAGAAATGCCAGTCGTTTATCCAACAGATATCGTAAGATAAAAATCGAAAATAAGCTAAAAAGAGGTAGAATAAAGTTCTGCCTCTTTTTTATGTGCGTAAAAAATAGATGAAAATCTTTGCTAGTTCAAATAAAAGCAGTACCTTTGCAAGCCGATTATTATCAATAAGTGTATAAAAGAATCATTCTTAGCGATTTAACGATTCTTTGTCCGGGAATTGTTAGGTAATTGGGAATGAAAAATGTTTTTTAGTAGTAATAATTTAAAAAAAAGAATTAAGAGTGGATACTTTAAGTTACAAGACCATTTCTGCAAACAAGGTAACAGCTCAGAAGGAATGGGTTGTTGTTGA
>JAGBYN010000108.1 GCA_017628775.1 Bacteroidaceae bacterium
AGTAAGGAACTACTAAATGAATTAGGACTACAATGACTGGGTAATGACGCTGAAAGCGTCACCACTCAGTAACCGGGCGGTTTGAGCGAAGCGAATACCCCCGGCATAAGAAAATCTCCTGGAGTGCACCCTGAAAGGGTGCCCCAGCGTCTGGTCCTATTAATGGGGCACACCCTTCGGGGTGCATCTCTGCTATGCATGACATCCGGGGGTACTCGCTTTTCGCTCGCACGCCCCGGTTACTGAGTGGAGACACCTTCGGCGTCTTGACATCCGGAAATTGCGGAGAAGTCCCACGACGGGCCGACACGGTGATCGGCCCCTACAACCCGAAAAAGAAAACAATTTATTATTATTTATTTTATTCACTTTTTTAAAAACTTACAAACATGAAAAAGTTCAACAAGTTTGGTTATGCTGGTGCGATAGCACTTGCAACCGCAATGAGCTTCAGCGCATGTTCTTCAGACGATGAAATGGAGAACATCAACCCTACTTACGATGGTAGCTCTGTAAAGACACAATTCTCTATCTCTTTGACGCAGAAGGCAGGTAAGGGTGGACGTATGGCTACTGCTTATACTGGTGAAGTTGGAGGTTTCCAAGGTATTTCTGATATGTACCTTTACCAATTTGATGCAGCAATTGAAGGAACTTCAAAATCTCTTTTAAAGAACAATTTGGGTTCTATTGCTTCTGATTGGAGCGGTGGACAAGTTTTTCAAAATGCTAATATCAATGCAAAGTATTACACAAATCAAGAATTTTTGCTTGGTGTGAAGCATCTTTTGTTTTATGGAACCACCACTGCAACTGGTGCTGGAGCAGGACAAACAGCTTGTACATGGGCAGATAAAGGACAGGATGTAGAAGTAACAACATTCTCACCAGTAACAGTTCTTCCAGAAACACCTACAGCATTTAACAATGCATTTGATGCGATGATCACTAAGTTGAATGCGGTTTATGCTTTGTTTAATTCAAAGGATTTACCTTTTAGTGTTTCAAGTGAAAGTACAAAGTTAGAAGCATTAACATCTGCATCTTCAGACAATGTTAAAGCTATTATTGAAGATATTTATGTAAGCATTGAAGATGCAGTAGTTAGTATGGCTGATGGTGCAGGTAAAACTGCAACTCAAAAATTGTTAGGTGATATTCTTACTACCGGTAGTTTTGAAAAATCTGAAGTAGCAGGTGTAACTAAATTGTCTTGGAAAACAGGTACTGATCCTCAGTTCCCCGTTGCATTAGGATTGCCTGCTGGTTCAGTTGCTATTACATTTACTCGTGGTGTAGATCCTAATCCTGGAACTTTCTCAAGAGTTGATGATAATTCTAATACAGGTCTTGCAAATGCAACTAAACCAGCATTGATTGTTCATCCTGCAAAATTAATGTTCTTTGCAAATAGTCCAGTAGGTACATATACTGATGCGTATTTCGCGAAGGAAAGTGTAGGTACAAAGACATGGAAGGATGTACAAGACGTGTTTACTGGTACAGAAATTACAATGAATACACGTTCTGTAATTCTTAAGAACCCTATCAATTATGGTATGGCAAAACTTGCAACAACTGTTAAGTTTGCTGCTGCTACTATTCAAGATGCCGCTACACAAGATGTTGCTGTAAATGACAAAGTTAAATTTAACGGTATTTTAGTTGGTAACCAAAAGGCAGTAGACTGGAAGTTTGAGCAAAATACAGGTGCAACTGCATATACAATCTACGATAATCAAGTAGGTGCTGCTAATATCACAACTACTGCATCAACAGTTCAAAATACATTGGTATATGAATCTCGTCCAGCAAGCACTAAGGTTGATGCAGAATCATATGTTTATATTGCAGTAGAATTAGTAAACAACACAGGTGCTGATTTTAAGGGTGTTGATGGAATTATTCCAGATGGCGGCACTTTCTATTTGGTTGGTAGATTGCAACCTGAATTAGCAACAGGCAACGTTGATGGTGAAAATTTGAAGCTCGACCGCGTTTTCAAGCAAGATCATGTAACTACTGCTAATATTAATATCAACTCATTAGCACAAGCTTACAACGTTATTCCTGATTTGACAACACCAACAATGGAATTCGGTATGTCTGTAGACCTTTCTTGGTCAACAGGTTTGACTTTCGACGTTACAATTCCTTAATCTCCCCTCTCATCTCCCCACCCCTACAGTTAAAAGGCTATAGGGTAAGGAGAGGATAACAACAGGGCGGTCGCCCGGGGACGGACGACCGCTCACTAAGAAACGCACACAATTCCTTTGGTATGGAATAGGACCAAATGGAATGCGTTTTATGGTCATTTGAACATGACCCCACACAAAAAACTAAAATTATGAATTTTGCTCGACTCATTAGATATACATTAATCGTGCTCATGGCGGTGGGCACGTTGGTTTCGTGTCGCATCGACGAAGACCTTTCGGACTGTGGCGTTTCATACAAATTACAGTATGAAGTGTCGTTGCGCACGAATGTGCAAACGATGATCGAGGCAGAACTCACTTCGCAAGCTGAACAAGAGTTGGGCAAACGCCTGATGGAGGAACTCTCGGACTTCTTCGCTGAATATGCACATGATGTGGATTTGGCATTCTACACGTTGGACAAACCACAATCCATGCGCCACCACGAGCACCACGTGATTGGTGGTAAGTCAGCAACCTACTCCATCTATATGCCAGCCGAGAACTACCGCCACTTGAGTGTGGCAAACGTGGATGTGGAACCCGCCATAGAACACAACCCCGTGAGTGAACTGGCTGATAACTATCACTTTGAATCGGTGCAGGGCGACACCATCGACTCGCACTCCATTGGTCTCTTTAGCGCACGCCTCGATATGGAAGTGTCGGGCGATAAGGACCAGGAATTTAATGTGTCGCTTTACATGCAAAACGCAGCTATGGCCCTGGTGCTTGAACCCGTAGGACAACGCCCGAAGAAGGTGGAGATGTATCTCACCGACCTGGCTACAGGATTTGATGTGAACGACAGCGTGTATATCTTCAATGAAGCCCCAATCGTGCGCACGCATGAACTTAAAGACACGGGCAGTTCATTGATGTGCCTTTATGGCAAGGGCTTCCCTAGTCGCGATGCCGTGGCACGCAGCGGACAACGTGCCACAAAGGAAGATGCTATTTGGCGTGCCATAGTGCATGTGACCCTCGCTGATGGCACCGTCACGCAAACCGAACTCTACATTCCCGATGCCCTCAAAGCCGGACATCTCTATATCCTTAAGTCGCAAATCCTCGACAACGGCGCCATCGTGCCCGGTAGCCCTGAAGTAGGGGCGAGCGTCGAGCTCGACTGGAATGCGGGGGGCGAGTATAATCCTATCCTGTAAGGGGGTAGATGCTATAGATACTATAGAAACTATAGCAATTATAGCAACGATAAAAGCAAATTGCTCATCATTAACCACACATGCTCAGATTTTTCTACATACTTCTTTCGATGCTTCTCTTTGTGGCGTGCGACAGCAGTCATGATGGGGAGTGGGATGAGTATGCGCGTGTGTTGCCCATCAATATTCAGATTAAGACCACGGAAGTACTTCAACCACGCGCTTTGGGCGATCCAGGCGTTAAGGAAGAGTTTCCTCTGCCCACTATGGCTTATATCTATGTGCTTGCAAATTCGGCTACTGATGGTACGGGCGCTTCGTTGCTCCAGATTGTTTCAGGCGCAGATAGTCAGGGCGGAATTGCGCTGAACCGTGAATCCTGGAAGCAAGATACTTCCGATCCTTCTATCTATCATTATACCGGCCCGCTCAATATTAGACTCTGGCACATGGCCAAGTCGGCAAAGGTGTATGTCGCCGTAGCCGACCGCAAAATACGTAGTATTCAGTTGCCTCAAAATCCCAATGATATTGTTTCGCTGAAGTACGACCCCTCAATGGAAGGTGCAGCAAGCAGTGTTTTTATGAAAAACCTCTATGCGACGCCCTATAACCTCCAAAGTAATGGTGCGTACTACGGCACGGTGAAGGACCTCCATACCAATACGCCCAGCGTCAACGTGATGCTCTACCACGTGGCGGCACGCCTTGATATTAAGTGGAATGTGGCGGACGAGCGTCGCAAGACCTTTGCACTCGGTGCGCTCAGCGTGAATAAGCTGCCCAAGAGCTGTTATCTCTTTCAACCCACCAAGAACAATGTGCCTGCTGATGCCTATGCATACAGTGAAACCATCGTTGACGGTTTCTCGCCCACAACAGCGTGGAGCGGCCGTAGGGTGGTGTATGTGCCGCAGGTTAACGATGGCGCAAGCGGTTTCCCCGTAACGTTGAGCTATACCAATGCTGCGGACGGAAATGCCCTTGGCACCAAAGAACAGACTTTCCAATATCAGAATGATGTTTTTACCACTTGGTTTAATGTGGAAACTAATTTCGTGAATAATAATCAATAGTGGGGGGCGTGAGATAGATTTGACCGGATGGTAAAAGACGCTGAAGGCGTCACCGCTCTGTAACCGGGCGGTTTGAGCGAAGCGAATACCCCTGGTGTGAGGAAATCACTGGGTGTGCACCCTG
>JAGBYN010000109.1 GCA_017628775.1 Bacteroidaceae bacterium
ATCCCATGTTATCGGCAAGTTTTCTATGTAAAACCACTGCAAATATACCTTATTTTTGCCGATACCGGCAAGTTTTGGGATGTAATTCTGGAAAATTCAACAAAAATCGCCTGTTCCTCTCGAAAGGGACAGGCGGTCTTTATTACATAGAAACCAACAGCGCAAAGTGGATGGTGTCGTCGAGGATGCTCTTTCCCATTTCCTTGTTGGGAGCAGCGGCATTGGGGACAGGAGCGGTTTGCAGGGAATCTGTTTGGGGAAGGACTACTGCAAGATTTTCCTCCATAGGTGCTGGGAGGTAAACGGGCACTTCGCGGTCGAGGAAAAGCGTGTCGCGGATGGTGGTAAAAATAGTGTCGCGCAGAATTGTGGGTTCGGTTACTGCTGCGAGCGTTGGGGGTGTTGGTGAGGAAACGAAAGGTATGGTGCTTCCTACGAGATAACCGATGCAGAGGGCGGCGGCGGTGGAAAGCCACCACTTGAGCGGTGCGCCCTTTTTGTGTCCGCTCACTTTTGGGGGCTTGGGCACGTTTAACGTGGCATCGTGCCGGTTGCGCAATGCTTGGGCGGCTTGGGATATTTGTTGCTCAAATTTATTCATAGTCGTGGAATTGTTGTTTGAGTTGACAAAGCAGGCGGTGCACCTTGGACTTCACCGTGCCCTCGGGAATGTTCAACACTTGTGCCACTTGCTTGATGCTGAGTTCTTCCTCAAAGCGCAGGGCAAAAAGGGTGCGATTCTCTTGCGAAAGGGTTTCTAAGACATTCGCTAACGCCTTTAACATCGTGGCGTTGTCTAATTGCAATTCGCAAGCATCGGTATATTCGTCCGCCGTCGTGGCAAGTTGCTCAGAACGATAGCGCTCGGCTTGCTCGGAATGCCGAAAGCGCGAGCGGCAAAGGTTGTAAGCAATGGTGTAAAGCCAGGGGCGGAAGGCGGAGGTGGCGTTGAATTGCTCGGCTGCCTGCCACACTTTCAGGAAGGTTTCTTGACAGGCATCAGCAGCCTCGTCCTCATCGTAGCGAAAGGCGCGCAGGAAGAAACCCATCAATCGTCGGGCATGGCGCGAGTAGAGTTCGTTGAACGCCTTTTCGTCCTGCTCGTCTCCCACCCTGGTCATCAACTGCTCATCGGTCAATGTGGTGAGCGAGGTCTTACGGAAGAGGCGTATCATGGGCGGAAGTTTTCAAGATGTTGAAGGTAGCGTTGCTTGGTAGCCTCGTCCAGTTGCGTATTCGTGATGGAAGCACGCAATGTGCGGTACAACCACTGCGCACGCTTCTCATCGCCAGCCGCCTTAAACCGCTGAATGAATTTGGGCAGGAGCGTGGCGTAATTCACCTGCAACTTTTCGCTCCCCTTCCAGTAGTTCTCTGTGCGGAAGCGGGGTTCGGTGAGGTACTCCAAATGGTATTTTTCAAAAGCACGCAGCGCCGCCGCCGCATTGTCGTAAGGCGTGGTGCTATACTTCAACAAAAGTCCCTCTTGATAGAGGCATTCGCAAAACGCCTTGATATCCTCGTTCGACGACGCCTCTAAATTATAGGGCACTGAGGCATTTAAATAAATAGGTCTGCCTGCCCGCTCACTCAGGTAATGAATGAATTTGGAGAGTCGGAATTGCGACGCCTCAACTTCATAAGGTGGGATACCAAGATGCTTACAGATACCATCGCGATAGTTGGGGAGATAAAGGAAGGAGCTGACCACGATAAACTTATCCTCGTGCAAGTTCATCGCCCGCTGCATCATGATTTTCGGGAAGAGGTCGAGGTCGCCATGCCCAATGTAAATAGCACCTTCGGGCATACCCTCCAACTGATTGTAGTTGTAGCGCAAGGCAAAATCGGGATAGTAACCACCTTCGTACTGCCACTTCAGCATTTCGTTGAACTGCGCCCCATGCTTTCCCTTGTCGATATCAGCCCCCGTGCGCCAAAGGTAGCCCAAAAGGCCAGACACCGTTCCAAGGTCCACATCATCGGGAATCATTGTGAGTGCGCGCTCCGCAAACTCCGAGTCGCTCGACATGGAAATCGTGTGGCGGCAATAGTTGTAGGTGAACGTCCCAGGGATAGCCTGTTCCATGCGCGTCAGTACGGAATTTTCAGCAGAAGTCGGCTCTTTCAGCCCATCAAACCAAAACTTCAGATAATACTTTGCGTTGAACAGGTTGAGCCAAGCCTTCTCGGACTTCGGGTGTTTCTTTACCTCCGCTTCCCATGCCTCAGCCTGGCAGGCATACCATGCCGAATCCTGCCCCGAAACGATTACGGAATGCACGGGTTCGGCATGCTGCGCCATGAGCGAATTTGCAGTTACGAACAATAGAGCAAGAGCGAGGATACATTTATGTGTCTTCATAAGCATACAATTTTGAGTTGTTTACAGTTAGAATTTAGTGTGAGTAAAATGGACCATTCATAACTGCATACGCACGAAGTACGAAAAGGTTCCCGAGATGGCAAAAAAAAATATCTCCGAGTTAGTTTGAATTAATCAGGCGATAATTTCAACTAACTCGGAGATAGATATTAATACCCAATGGACTTTAAAATTAAGGAATTTAAAAGTTAAACATCATTCTCCAGGAAATTTATAGATTTTCATTAACTCTGTAACCATTCTTATGGTACGTTCCTTTATATCATCTATTGTCCATGCATCCTTGCTTGCGATTTCAGCATTAATTTCCAAACCATTTTTATATCCTATAAGTCGCATTCCATCTTTGCTTCTTCGGTCTCGCTTTTCCAAGAACGATTTATTTCCGAGCGTACTATTATAACCCGTTATAGTTAAATTTCCTAATTTATGCGTATACTCTTCCAAATATTTTTTTGCAAGTTCTTTATCTCCATTAGCTATCATATCAACCCAGCACTGTGGGATATTCTCTCCTTCTGGAAAAATATGTTCGATAGTCCATACAAAAACCTTTTTATCTGTACGTTGCCATAGATCAGTCCATTTCTCTTGAGTCATTGATATTTCTGCAAGTTTACACAAAATATAGCGTGTAGCCCCTACATTATCCTTATATATATCCCCTTCCAGACTCCGTTTGAATTGTTCATCAGAAGCACAATTGGATGGAGCGCTTAGCATTTCTATGATTAACTTTATGGCATATTCTCCTTTCACTCCTGTATCTTCAATTTTACTGATTATATCCATAAACATTCTTGTTAAATCTCGAGTATTTGGATAATCCGTAATATTTCGGCGAACAAAATACTTTGCAAGTAAACGTATCAGATTATTGATTTGTTCTTCATCAAGCGCAAGCACTGATTGATTCCTCATTAAATACATAAGGAGAAGATAAGAAGGTGCACCCTGAATATGTTCTAAATCTTCTAATGCCTTACGATAAGGTGTTTCTGATTCTTGCAAAATCAACCACGAATAAATTTGTCCACAACGTAAGATATCATCGAAAAAAACTAACAGATTTTTATTGATAAGATTTTCGTAGATATTAAGCAAATTAGAACGAGTAGCCACAACTCCTAATGGGTCCTTTTTCCTCTCACTTTCACTTTGGAACGGTTCGTTTAATCGACGCTTGAAAGCATTATAATACTGTCGGAAAAAACGTTCTTGTATTCCATAGTCGTCAGAGAGATTACCCAAAAGCATCTGCCAACGATTAAAACAATCATCAATAGTCATGTGATTACTCTCAGCCCGCGCCATAATAAGATTTTTCATCAAATCTATAGCAGTTAACGGAGTTCCACGATTATTCAGTGATTCGAACAATACGTAAGCATCCGAATGCGAAGAAACTTCAATCTTCACAAGCATTGCTTGTTTTACTTGATTATACTTCTCTAACAGTATATTAACAACATCCCCAGCATTCTTGTCCTCTATTTCCTCATCTATTCGCTTGATAAAATAACTATAACAACGAGCTATTTTACGCATCGAATAATAAGGATATTTTTGTGCTGAAGCTTTCCTAAGTCCAACTTCATTCATTAAAAAGTCAAAATCGTGCTTATTGTAGTTTTGTACTTGCGGCACTAATTTCATTTCATTAGGGGAATTCTTACTTTTCAATGATTTCCGAAGTGAAGGCAACACGTCCTCATCATCCTCACTTAATTCATCTTTATAAGATTTGAGTCGAGAGAAAATTGCAGTTAGAAGTAAACTTATTGTAGTTAATCTTTGTTGTCCATCAATCACTTCCAAGTAGGGATTAATTGCGTCTCCAAGTGGTATACAAATAATAGACCCAATGAAATACTCTTCATCATTTTCACTTATATCATCATAAAGCGCTTCCCACTCACGATAACTCCAAGTATATTCACGTTGATATTTGGGGATGGTATAATAGAAATTTCCTTCTGGTGATAAAATTTCATAGATATGATATTTATTAACACTCTGAATCATAGATTTTTGATATTACATATTTGATAGGAATGCTTTACTCTTTACTTCTTCGCCCAAGTATTTGCCAGCATCACGCCGACAAGGGTGACGATGACGAAGATGGGGGTGGCGACGATGCTGATATACGGAAAGTAAAGCAAGACTACGACGAAGACTGCCGAGAGTAGCAACAGCAGGGTAATGATAAGGCGCAGGCGCTTGATGTTGTACTGCGCACGCTCCTTTTCAGAGGCGGTGTTGTATCCCGCAATGAGCCAATCGCCTTTGCCAAAATACACCACGAGGGCAAGCACAAGGAAGAGGGCTGCGAGAGGGAAGATGACGAAACTTTCCATATTGAGTTCATGATTTAATGATTGCTACTTCAGCGCCTTGCCGTCCGAGAATGCCTTACCCACCTGTTCGCCCAAAGCGTGGTAGGTGTGGTTAATGGGGTTGTAGGTGATGAGTTGCATGCGGTCAACGTCGGGCAGACCTTCAGCGTTGAGGCATTGTTCATCAACGAGAATGTTCACGATTTCTGCCACGATGTAGTAGCCCTCTTCGCTCACGTCAATCTTGCGCTGAATGCGACATTCGAGCGTCATGGGAAAGTCGGTGAAAACGGGAGCATTGACGTGCGCAGACTTCACAGCAGTCCAACCCGTCTTCTGCATCTTCTGCGAATCCTTCTTGGCGCTAACAATGCCCACAAAGTCGGCAGCGACCATCGTGCCTTGCGTTGCGAACGCCACGGTGAAATCCGGGCAACGGTCCAGATTCTCCGTAGTGGCATGTGCGCCCATTGAAATCATGATTTCCTTCGCATCCCACTGTCCGCCCCACGCTGCATTCATTGCATTGGGCGTTCCGTCGGCGTTGTAAGTACCAATTATCAGTACAGGTTGTGGAAGCATCCACGATTTTTGTCCAAACTTTTTCATCACAATAAGGTGATAGGTTATGAGGAACCTACGGTTCGTTAAGAAGTTAAAATATTGGGCGTAACGTCATCGTTTTCTAAAAGGTTTTCTGTCGTTAAAGACGTTTACGCTCAATAACTGCGTATGAGCATTATTGACTCAATCCAAATTTTCAAGCATCAAGAAATTTCTTAAATGCAGATGTGTGACACCGTTATCGTCACTGCGAGTCACCCCTGGAGTCATTGATATTACATATTTGGGATAATTATCTTTTATCTTATGTAAATTACCAAATTCGCGTTCTCTGGTTTCATCATTCGCTATTAGATATGCTACCTGAATGTATATTCGTTGGGCCCCTGCTTTTTTTGTACAAACAAAATCTATTTCACCCACTTGTAACTGACCGACGTTGACCTTATATCCCAAACTGATTAGATGCTGATAGACAATGTTTTCTATAACCTTTTCAATGTCGCCTTCACGAGTTCCCTCAGTTTGAGCGTTCCTAAGACCGTGATCTTCATAGTAAAACTTGTCGTTACTTTCAAAAAGGCGTTTGCCATGAATATCATATCTGTTTACCTTATGAATGATGTATGCATTCTCAAGGTATTGAGTATAATCAATAATCGTATCTGGTGAAACATTTGTTCCCTGCGTTTTCATATGTTTGGAGATTTTTGAAGCAGATATGATTTTGCCAATATTGTCTGCAATGAAGTAAGTCAACTTCTCCAAGATTGAAATATTGCGAATGTTGTTTCTTAATATGACATCTTTTAAAAGAACGGTGTTCAAAATGTCCTTTTGATACTCCATTGCATCATCTTCATCCAGTCCGATTTTAAGCAATCCGGGAAGACCACCAAACTGGATATACTTGGCTAACGCATCGTCTCCGTCTTGCAAATTATGGAACTGCAGAAACTCCTTATAACTTAGGGAGTGCACATGTATTTCCTTGTACCTACCACCAATAATCGTACTGAGCTCTTTACTCAACATTTTAGCATTGCTTCCAGTAACGATGACCTCTGCATTAGGTTCTGTTATATAATTTCTAATACTGCGCTCAAAATCCTCAATCTCTTGAATCTCATCAATGAGGATATAGTTCATCTTACCAGTTAGGTAATGAGCATCTATATGGATATTAAGATCTTGATAGGTCTTGATGTGATCAAAAGCCTTCTTCTCCTTATCTATATAGATGATATTGTTATGCTCATCTTTGACTTTGAGATCACGAATCATTCTCAGTGTATAACTCTTACCTACACGCCTCTGTCCCGTCAAAACAATAATAGTATCCTTACCAAGATATTTTTCTATCTTGTTCAAATAATTATGTCTAACTAATATTTCCATATCGTTCGTAATTGATAATACCTACAAAGATAAAGATTTTATCGATTATAAACGATAAAATGTAATGAATATTTATTTTTTTCTTCTATAATGGAAAGAGGTAAAGCGATTACTTGCGTGACCTTTGGTAGGCACGATGGCGCCGCTTTCAGCGTCATTACTTTATGAGGACTTGCTCAACTATTTCTCTTTTCTGTCCCAGTAAATCTGCAGGAGCGTGAAGCCCACACTCATCGCTGCGCCTTGAAAGGCAGCACCTGCAAAGTCAAAAGAATCTGTGCTTATCCATTGCCACAAGAGGTCGAATGCCATAAAGATGGGCACTAAGATAATGGCGAGCAATACGTACTTTACAATTTGTTTTTTCATAATTTTGTGAGGTTAAGAGGTTAGAAAAATTATTGTGATTATCTAAAATGCATTTCAGACGCTGAAGGCGTCTCCGCTCAGTAACCGAGGCGTTTGAGCGAAGCGAATACCCCCGGTTAAGGCGCTTAAGGTGGATTGCACCCTGAAGGGGTGCCCCAACAAGTAGAGACATGTACTGTTGCACTTTTCATGACTACACATCCTTAAATGTATTTTTCGTCAAACTCAACTCCCATTTCATTTAACAAGGCTATAAGTTCATCGCGTGCTGAAATTTTACTATGATGTTGTTTCTGTCCTATAATATATTGCATCACCCGAGATTTGTCATTTTCCGAATATGTGAGCGCACAATAACCTTCAGCCCATTTCACGAACGACGGAAACTTATCACGATTAGAGGTTAAAAAGTTATTTGTCGCAATCTTCAAATCATGCACAAATGTTGCCACTGCAATCGTGGGATGCAAACCAACAAGTAAATGTATATGGTCGGGCATACCATTGATGCGATAAAGTACACATTTGTGATTTTTGCAGAAACCGTAAACATACATATACAAGTCTCTTTCACTCGCTTCAACAATTGACGCCGTTCCTTGATACGTACGTAATATTATATGATAAATAAGTTTGGTGTATGCCATATCCCTTGTTGTTAGGGCACCCCTCCAGGGTGCTATGACTGTGTTTGCATTATCCGGGGGTACTCGCTTCTCTCGCACCCTCGGTTACTGAGCGGTGACGCCTTCAGCGTCATTAGATTAGGATTTTCGTCACGCCACTGTCGAGCAGTCTTTCCGAACATAGCCACGTTGAGTACGTCAGCTTCCTCAGCATAGATAATGTTTGCTTGAGCAGGTGTCACCTCTTCAGGGATTAGGTTGTGCTTGATTGCATCGGTATGGATGCGATAATTGATCTTCGACAATTCTCGTTTGGCACTCCACCCCATTTGCTTTTGCTCCTCTGCTTTGAGGCGGTCGAATTCTTTGACCACAAGCAGATTGAACTCAGGAGAAAGCCACATTCCAAAATGATAGGCGATATCCTTATGGGCATACGTCCCTCCATAACGACCAGCCTTAGAAATAATGCCCATAGCACCTGTGCGCTCTATCCACTCTTTGGCGGTAAGGATAAAACGATTCGTTCCTGATGCACTTTTAATTGCATCGAATTCTATGCTATTAAAATTAGGATTATGAAGTTGCTCCCACACTCCAAGATAAGAAATAGTATCTTTCCTACGCATCCAATTTTGAATAACTATATTGGTTCTATCTGAGTTATCACCTGCTTTAACCATATCTGTCAAACAGATATAGTCTTCATTGTGATTATTTAAAATAACGGATATCTCAGATTCACCTATATTAATCTTATGTATTGCCATAATCCTATTCTTTTCTAATAAAGACAACAAATCTACTAAAAAATCCCAATCAGGAAATTCGTTGTTTAAAAATATCTATGAGTGAAACGATACCTAACGAAAATACTCCGCAAGATAATTATAACCTAAAATAATAGACGAGTTATTAGGTACGAGTAGACGAGAGGGAGAGTTGAGAGAGGAGAGTTTTGAGTTGAGAGACCATCCGGATGGTTAGTTGTACTCTGTACTCTATCAGTTGTACTCTGTTCTCTGTTCTCTGAACTCTTTAAACAAACTTAATCTTGCCCAAGTCGCGGGGCTTTGCTGCTGGCGCTTCGTCGGGATAGCCCACGGCGAGGAAGTAGCGGAGCTTGTAGCCGGGCGTGAAACCTAACTTTTCGAGGTAAGGTTTTGCGGATTCGCTGGCGTTCATAAAGATAGAGGGGGCTGCCATGACGCACGTGCCGAGTCCGAGTTCCTGCGCTGCGAGGCACATGTTTTCACCCATGAGTCCGACGTTGATGAGCGTCATGCCCAATTCGTCGTCGGGGCACGCTACAGCGATGAGCGCCATAGCATTGCGGAAGGCATTGCGAAAGCCCGGTGCATCGCTGTTTACGAATTGCGGCATTTCCTGCTTCATCAATTCGGTCACTTCGTTCATGTAGTTGGCATCGTCAAGGATACGCACTTCCCACTCTTGCTTGTTCATGGCATTGGGCGCGTTTACACCACACGCCGCAATCTGTTGCAGGAGCTCGCGAGGCACGGGCATTTCCTTATACTGACGAATAGAGCGGCGCGCCATAATGGCGTCGATAACGGGCGTTTCTGTGTGTTTCATAGTTGTGTTTTTCGTTTTAACAACTGCTCAGCGAAAGCGCAGCAGCTAAGGTGGTTAAAATCATTGTTCGGAGTTTTATGTGAAATGTCTTCGGGTGGAATATATAAAACCTTATGTTGTTTTTCTAAAAAAATGCCAAAAACTTCTTACGGCAAATTTACGTAAAGAAATGTAAGCGTCCAAATCAAAAAAGCATGAAGGCTACCAGCGCACACCGCGCCATGTAGCCTTCATGCTTTTTCGTTATGTTGTTTGTTTTACTTCACCAATACCTTTTTGCGGTTGATGATATAAATGCCCTTTTGTGGTTGCTCGTTGATGCGGCGTCCGCTAAGGTCGTAGATGCCCTCTTGAGCAGGCTCCGTTACGGTAGGGATGTCTTCAATCGCAGTGTAGTCGGCTGCTGTGATGGCGATAACTTCCCATTTGGAGGGCGTTGAGGCGTTCCATGCCACGATGTTCTTATTGCTTGCCAGGTGGAAACAAGGGTGGCTTGCCGATTCGGGGTTGACAGCATAGAAGGCTGTGTGGCCGTCGATTGAACTTTCAAGGGTAAAGACGCCTGCTTCTTCTTCCTTTTTTGTGGGGCTAATGACTTGGCTTGCAGCGCCAGGATTGCCGATATACACTTTGCGGTATTCGTTGTAAATCTTCCAACCCTCGTCCACCTTCACCAAGGTCCAATGTTGTGTTTTGTTGGTGGCACTTAAGGTTGCCACACCGAGTTTTGTGGACGAAGTGTTGAGGTATTGGTTTTGGTTATAGCTGCTGTTGCCATCCAGATAGCCCACGTTGCGGAGTCGGTATTTCTTGCCATCGAGTGGCTGGATCTTTGCCTCGTTGATTGCGGCATTGAATTCAGCCATGCTTTGTGCGTTGCCCCCTTGTTTAAGCATTTCAGCTTTTGCCATAAGATCGTCGTAGCAGTCGGGGTTGATTTTACCGATGATGTACTTCATGTTCTCGGTATCTTCAATTTCTGGGCAAAGCACAGCAAGGCGCTGGTCAATGATATTTTCAGCGATGTAATCAGCAACGGCAGTGCTATCGGCGCAGTAGCTATAGCGATTGTTGGTGATGTGTTCAATGGTGTAGTTCTTGTAGATGATGGTGTAGTCGCGTCCGTGCGTTGACTCTTCATACAAGAAACCAATGGATTTATCGCTTTGGAGGGTCATGGTAGAGTAGGCCGAGCCCATGAAGCTGGCTTGATGGCTTCCGTCCCAATCCTTAGCCAAATCGGCGGGTGAAGCAAAGTCGGTTGCGAAGTCGGTGAGTTCCTTATAGAATATGCCCACGTTGTAGCGTCCGCCAGGTCCCATAGGTACGGATTGAAGTGCGAGGAACGTTTTCTTCTGCGTTTCGTTGTTTACCGCCGGGATAATCATGATTTCACCGTTTGTTGAGTTGCCCACTGCTGCAACGCCATTGTTGCTGGCATTTGAAAGGGCCGCTGTAGCCCATGTTCCTTCAGCCGATTCAATGTCGGTGTAGGTGTAGATGTTGAAGTAACGTCCGGTGGTGCGGCTTGAAAGCACAACACTACCGTCGGGGAGTTCTTCGCATTTAGGTTCATCGCCCGAAGGAGCGGGGCGGTCGGTGATTTTACCGAGCACGTACCAGTTTTCACCAAAGTCGTCCGAGTAAAGCACACGGTTACCCTCGTTTTTGGTCCATACCGAGCAGTAAAGGCGGTAGTAGTCGCCCACCTTTATCTGTCGGCTTTGGCAGATACGTCCAGAGCCGATAAAGAGTGATTGCACGGTGGGGTTGTTGTTCTTATCCACGAACTGACGGTAGATTTGCTCAGTG
Source organism: Bacteroidaceae bacterium (assembly GCA_017628775.1). The sequence continues at coordinate 11,091 of JAGBYN010000109.1, forward strand.
ACTTCCTCGGGGTCGGTCCAGATCCAACGTTTCAGGTCGCTATTGTACTTGGCGCGCACACGAGCCACGCGGTTGGGGTTGCTCTCCTTAGAGTCGGGGATATAGTTGCCATTCCAACACACTGTTTTTCCGCACACCATCATCACGAGCAATTCATTCTTTTCTGCATCAGCCACAATTGCAGCATCGCCAAAACCGGTTTTCCAGACCTCGCCGCCGTTGTTGTCGCCCACGCCGTTGGCCACAAAGAATTCTTCGCCCCATGTTTTACCATTGTCGGTAGAAATGCGGCACTTCACATCCACCTCGCCGTAGCCAATATCGTTGCCGCATGGACGGTAGTCGGAAATGGCAAAGATATGTCCGTTTGCAGCAGTAGCAATGGCAGGAATGCGGTAGGGGTGGGGCGTTTTGTTGTCGTAAACGTAAAGTTCCTGTTGAGGCTCTGCAGCCTTACCGCTGCGCTTGATGGTGGCATAGAAGTTTTTGGTGTAGATAAAGTTGTTGGCTGCAGATTGATAATCTGGAACCCCTGCGCTCACAACGAACGAAGTCGTTTTCTCGTTAAGACCACCTACCCAGACATGAGTGGTTTCGCTGCCATGGCATGTTACAGCGCTGGCGCCTTTAGGCGTTACGGTCATATTCACCTTTTCATCGTTGTTGGTGAAATCGAAGCTGTAGCCCTCAACCACAAACTCGTCGGGTGCGGTGAGCGTATAAGTGCATGAGTTTGCTGCCGCATACAATTGTATGTTTGCGTTGTCGTAGTTCATCATGTTGTTGGCGCTAGTGGTAAAGCGCAGCGCGTAACTGCCATTAGCCTGCCAAGCGCTTGCCCATGTTTTGTTGGCGTTGGTTGAAGTCCATGTGCCGTTTTCGGCATCCACCTTAAGCGTTATAGTGGCCAGTTCCACCTGAATGCTTGAACCTGCGTCTTGACCAGTGGTCCAGAATGCCAGCTTGTTATTGCGGTTGTTGAGCTTATTGGCTTCGCGACCAAACTGATAGAAGTAGAATGATGTTTTGTTGGCAAGATCAGCCGACTCAGCTATGTTCCAAAGGTAAACGTAATTGTCGTTGCCTTCTTCCTTAAGGATGGCAAAGGCATTGCCTCCAGTGTTTGCACTGAGGTCTGTGGGAGATGCCAATACTTTAGTGGCACCCGCCTGTTTGTTGTAGATCTTAAAACCGTTGGTGCGGTCGCCCACGAAACACCAGAGGTCCTTTGCGGCGTATTCGGTGGCTGCCGTGGTGAGCTCTATATAATTGTTGCTTCCGTTGTTGCTGATGACCAGGCCCGATGCACCAATGCGCAGTGCATACCAAGTGGTTGTGGGGCTGAATCCTCCATTCTCAATGGTAGTTGTGGCAAAGGGAAGAGCCGCACCAAAGGCTGTTGTACTACCAAGAATAAGGAGTAAGAAAAGGCTAAAAATGTGTTTCATGTTTATTGATTAACGAAAGTTTTGGATCTCGTGTTCGTTTGTGCTCAAATCCTCTGACGAGGCATGATTACTTTTTGATGATTTCCCACAGCGAAGCGTTTGAGGCGTTCCACACCACCACCTTGTGTTGCGACGAAAGGTGCAGGCAAGGGTAGGTGGGGTTTTTAGGTTGTGTTGCAATGATGGCTGTTTGTCCACTGAGGTCGCTTTGTAATTTAAAAGTACCAGCTTCGCCAACAGTCTTGACCAGGGGAACGATGCTGCTTGTGTCGCCAAGTTTGCCCACGTAGGTTTGTGTGGCAGCATTGTAGAGCAACCACTCGCCCTTGCCGTTTTTCTGGAGTGTCCATGCTTGTGCAGCATTGTCGTTAGCCAATGCTGAGGCTGTCAACCCCTGAGCTGTAGCCGTCATGTAAAGGTTGTCGGTATAAGCCACTTTCCCTTCTGTAAATCCCATGTTGCGCAACAGGTATTGTGTGCCCGAAATGGCTTGTGTTGTGGCATTGAGCAAGAGGCTGTTGAGCTCAGCGATCGCCTGTGGGGTGCCTTTCTTGGTGATGGTTTTAACCACCTTGTTTAATTGCTTGATTTCTGATGCGTTAATCACGCCCACCTTGTTGGCTTTGCCATCCTTTGGTAATCGGGCTGTGGTGAGTTGTGGTGCCACGTTCTTTGCCACATATTTCTTGTGCATCTTCTTATCGGTGCAATAGGCATATTTGCCCTTAGTGATGTCCTCGATACTGAAATTCTTATATACAATGGTGTAGTCGCGTTCAAAGGTTGATTCTTCGTAAAGGAAACCAATGCTGTTGTCCTTTTGCAATGTCATGGTTGAGTAAGCCGAACCTAAGGTGCTCACCTGGAAGGCACCGTCCCAATCCTTCGCCAATTCAGCGGGCGAAGCAAAGTCGGTGGCGAAGTCCGTGAGTTCCTTATAGCAGATGCCCACATTGCGACGTCCGTTGGGGCCGAAGGGCACCGACTGCAATGCTAGGTACGTTTTTTCTTTCGTTTCCTGGTTTATCACGGGAAGAATCATGATTTCTCCATTCGTTGAATTGCCCACCACGTTCACACCGTTGTTGTTTGGACCAGAGTGTGCTACGGCACCCCATGCGCCCTGAGCCTTTTCAACGTTAGTATAGGTGAAGATGTTGAAGTAACGGCCATGGCAACGGCTTGAAAGCACAACGCTGCCATCGGGGAGTTCCTCGCACTTAGGTTCGTCGCCAGCAGGCGCAGGGCGGTCGTTAATCGTGCCCAGTACAAACCAATTTTCACCGAAGTCGTCCGAGTAAAGCACGCGGTTACCGCCGTTCTTGGTCCACACCGAGCAGTAAAGGCGGTAGTAGTCGCCCACCTTGATCAAGCGACTTTGGCAGATACGACCCGAACCGATGAAGAGCGATTGCACGGTAGGGTTGCCCTGTTCGTCCACAAACTGGCTGTAGATTTGTTCGGTAGCTTCAACGGGTTCGCTCCATTCCCATTGTCCTGTTTCGTTGTTGAGTCTTGCTCTCACTCGTGCCACGCGGTTGGGGTTGCTCTTGTCTGAGTTAGGGATGTAATTGCCATGCCAGCACACCGTTTTTCCGCACACCAACATCACGAGCAGTTCATTGCGCTCCGCATCAGCCACGATGGCAGCGTCGCCAAAGCCAGTTTTCCAAACCTGACCGCCATGGTTGTCGCCCACGCCATTTGCTACGAAGAATTCCTCGCTCCATGTCTTACCATTGTCCTTAGAGATGCGGCACATCACGTCCACCTCTCCGTAACCAATATCGTTGCCACAGGGGCGGAAATCAGAGATGGCAAACACATCGCCATTGGGCGCAGTTGCAATGGCAGGAATGCGGTAGGGGAATTTCGATTCCTTGTTGGTGATGTACAAGTTCTGTTGTTCAGAAGTTTCGGTTTGTGCTTGTGCAGAGGGTGTGCCCAAGCACAAAGAAGCGGCCAAAACAAGCCAAGAAAATCTTTTTTTCATATCGTAATGCGTATTGTTGTTTTTTTACTGTGATGCCCGTTTCCGGCAATAGCCCTATGTTGACGGACTTACCCCTTCATGCGGGCGAGGTAGATATAAATGCAAATATAAGTTTTTATTTTTTTATAAACAAATTCTTGTGTTGCAATGTTTTTTGTAAGTTTGCAAGGATAAATGAGTTTATACGCGTTTTTGCAGACAAGTGTTTGGCGTTACTCACTCCATAAATTCTGATGATGAAAGAATACCGAAAAGAAAATATACAACGTTTGGCTTTGAAGTTGGCGGGTCATCCTGACGCGGCATTTATCCTGCGCCAGGTAGAGGGTTGGCAAAAACTGTCGGTAAAGGTTCCCTCCTGGGCCGCTGTTGAGGACCTTCATTATCCGCATCGTTTGGCATTGGAGCAATGCTCGGGTGAGGCTGCTGCTACCTATAAGGCACAGCTGGTGCGCCGCTTGTTTCCCGATGGTGGTCAAATGATGATAGACCTTACCGGCGGACTTGGCGTTGATTTTTCGTTTATGGCTCGCCATTTCAAGCGTGCGGTTTATGTGGAACGTCAGCAAAGCTTGTGCGAGCTTGCACGTCATAACTTCCCATTGCTGAACCTGGATCATGCCGATGTGGTTCATGCTGATTTAAGTGAGGTGTTGCCCACGTTGCCCACTGCAGATTTGATCTTTGTGGATCCAGCGCGAAGAGACGCTTCGGGCGGCAAGGTGTTTTGCCTGGAAGATTGCGAACCCAATATGGTGGTGTTGCTGCCCGACCTTCTGAAGTTAGCGCCTGTTGTGGTTGTGAAACTATCCACGATGCTCGATCTCAATCGTGCACTGTCGTCATTGCCCGGTGTTGCTGAAGTGCATGTGTTTGCAGAGCATGGCGAATGTAAAGACCTGCTCCTGGTGGTGAGGCGGGAAAGTGTTCTGCCTCATGAAGTTCAAGTGTATTGCGCTGATGATTGTGGCACCTTTGCTTTTGCACTGACCGAAGAGGCCGTTGCTCAACCCGAGTATGCGCAGAGTATTGAACGCTATCTTTATGAACCTTCGGCGGCAATCCTTAAAGCAGGCGCTTTCAAGAGCGTTGCCACACGCTTCTCGCTTAAGAAACTGCACCCCAACAGCCATCTCTATACCTCCGATGTGTGCATAGAGCACTTCCCCGGACGTGGTTTCCAGGTGGTGCGCACATGTGGCTTTAACAAGAAAGAGCTCAAGGCTTTTGCTGGTGATACAAAAAAAGCCAACCTTGCCGTGAGGAATTTTCCATCGACGGTGGCTGACTTGCGCAAGCGTTTGAAGTTGGCTGAAGGTGGCGATGCGTATTGGTTTGCCACCACGACAAACGATGGTTCGCATGTGCTTATTGCTACAACGAAATTGGTTTAGGGTGGAAACGATCAATTACTTGAGCGGAGTTTGCATTAACTCGTGCCCCGCATCTTTAAGCACCTTTTCCCTTTTATGTCTCTAAAAAACTTTTCCAGATATGCGTTACATTTTTTTACTGATATCCTTTATTTGTTCTGTTGCTTTAGGGCAAGCGCAGAACTTACCTTCGGCCGCCCCTACGATGATCGTGATTAATGAAGAGGGTGTGGAGGAGGAAGTAACCTCTTACGATGGCGATGCGCCTTTAAAAGCTTCGTTTTTTGCCAATGTGCAAGATGTGGGACTTTATATTCCGCTCTATGAATGGACCATTACCCGCGCTGCCGATGAAAAACCCTTCATTAAGCGTTTTGACGAGAATATAAGCTATGATTTTCTGGAGTCGGGCACGTTTATGGTGGAACTTAAAATATCCTTTGTTCAAGGTGAGGATACCATAGAATATGCGATGGATTCGCCTTTTTCTGTCACGATTACCGAGTCCAAACTGGAAGTGCCCAACGCCTTTACGCCCAATGGCGATGGATTCAATGATATTCTCAAAGTGAAGGAGGGCTACAGAAGTATAATCTCGTTTAAAGCGATGGTTTTTTCACGTTGGGGCAAAAAACTTCATGAGTGGAAGAACCTTGATGATGGGTGGGACGGACGCATTGGTGGCAGCTATGCACCCGATGGAGCTTACTTTCTTGTGATTGATGCTCAGGGGGCAGATGGACGTAAGTACGACATCCGAAAAACCATTACCCTGATTAAAGGGGTGCGTGAAAACGAAACGGCAACAGAATGATTCCTTGTTCCGCCTGGCCTTTGCTCCACCGACAGCCCCCCTCGTGCGTTTAATAGGTCCAACCTTAAGGTCTGCCAGCGCTTGATTTGCTCCTTTTGGCGGAAAATCGTATCTTTGCATCTCATTTCCTTAAGGTTGGTTTAGTAATTGAACTTGTAACGATGAAGAAAATCAACGTTTATGGTGCTCGCGTTCACAATTTAAAAAATGTTGACGTCGAGATACCCAGAAATAGTCTTACCGTGATCACGGGGTTAAGTGGTAGCGGAAAGAGTTCTTTGGCCTTCGACACCTTGTATGCCGAGGGACAACGTCGTTATATAGAAACGTTTTCGGCTTACGCCCGCAATTTCCTCGATAATCTTGAGCGTCCCGATGTGGATAAAATTACCGGACTCAGTCCTGTGATCAGTATTGAGCAGAAAACCACCAATAAGAATCCACGTTCAACGGTGGGTACGGTGACTGAGATTTACGATTTCCTGCGCTTGCTCTTTGCGCGCGCTGGCACAGCATACTCGTATCTGACGGGCGAGCCCATGATGAAATATACTGAGGAGCGCATTCTCGACCTCGTGCTCACCCAGTATGAAAACCGAAAAGTATATTTACTGGCGCCTTTGGTTCGCAACCGTAAGGGGCATTATAAAGAATTGTTTGAGAGCATTCAGAAGAAAGGTTTTTTGAATGTGCGTGTGGATGGTGAGCTGTGCGAGATCGTTTCGGGCATGAAGCTCGATCGCTACAAGAACCACGATATAGAAGTGGTTATCGACCGTCTGCTCGTGCGCCCCAAGGATGCCGAACGTTTGAAGAAGAGTTTGCATCAAGCCCTGGAGCAAGGCGATGGCTTGATGATGCTCCTTGATGTGACCGAAGAAGGGCTTGCGCCCCGCTATTTAAGTAAGCGCTTGATGTGCCCCACCACAGGATTGGCTTACCGCGAACCGGCACCACATAACTTCTCGTTCAATTCAGCCACAGGTGCTTGTCCTAAGTGCAATGGCTTGGGTTATGTCAACATCATTGACCACGAGAAAGTGTGCCCGAACCCCAGAATGTCGATTTACGAAGGTGGGTTGGCGCCTTTGGGTAAATACCGCAATTCATTGATATTTTGGGAGGTTGAAGCCGTTTTGCTTAAACATGGGTGCGACATCAACATGCCTATATCTGAGGTGAGCGAAGAAGCGCTCGACGAGATTATCAACGGTTCGCCCGACCGCCTACGCATCCCTGCTGCCATTGCAAAAACGTCCGACGATTATTACGTTGAGTTTAATGGTTTGGTGAAGTACATTCAGCAAATGGCTGATAGCGAGATGACCGCAGCAGCTCAGAAATGGGCGGATCAATTTTCCAAAACAGCCGTGTGTCCCGCTTGCCATGGTGCGCGCTTGAATGAAGAAGCTCTTTCTTATCGTTTTGCCGGGAAGAATATCTTCGAACTCTCAAGTATGGATATTGCAGAACTGTATGAATTCCTGGAAAATGTTGAGCATCAACTGAATGAACGAAATAAAACGATAGCCACAGAAATTCTTAAGGAACTGCGCACCCGCTTAAGTTTCTTGATTGATGTGGGCTTAAACTACCTGTCGCTTTCGCGCTCCACGATGACCCTTTCTGGGGGTGAGAGTCAGCGCATCCGTTTGGCTACTCAGATTGGTTCTCAGTTGGTCAATGTGCTTTATATTTTGGATGAACCTTCGATAGGTTTGCATCAGCGCGACAATGTGCGCCTCATCGATTCACTCAAGCGCCTGCGCGACACGGGAAATACCGTTGTTGTGGTGGAGCACGATGAGGACATGATGCGTGCTTCCGACTATATCATTGATATGGGCCCTCGTGCTGGCCGATTAGGGGGCGAAGTGGTGTTTCAGGGAACTCCCGAAGCAATGTTGCGCACCCATACGTTAACGGCAGGCTACCTTAATGGTGAAAACCGCATACCTGTACCCAAGGAACGCCGTAAAGGCAATGGCAATATTCTCAGCTTGAAGGGATGCACAGGAAACAATCTGAAGGATGTGAGTGTTGACCTTCCATTAGGAACGCTCGTCTGCGTTACAGGCGTTTCGGGATCGGGAAAATCAACGTTGATCAACGACACCCTGCAACCCTTGCTTTCGCAACATTTCTACCGTTCCTTGCGCGATCCCTTACCTTACAAGACCATTGAAGGGATGGAGCATGTCGATAAGGTGGTGTCGGTCGATCAAAGTCCTATTGGTCGCACGCCACGTTCAAATCCCGCTACCTATACTGGCGTGTTTGCAGATATCCGTACGCTCTTCGTGGAACTCCCGGAATCGAAGATGCGCGCCTATAAAGCCGGACGATTCTCTTTTAACGTGAAGGGTGGGCGTTGCGAAACGTGTAAGGGTAACGGCTATAAAACGATTGAGATGAACTTCCTGCCCGATGTGTACGTGCCTTGTGAAACGTGCCACGGCAAACGCTATAACCGCGAAACGCTTGAGGTGCGTTTTAAGGGCAAGAGTATTTCAGATGTGTTGGACATGACCATCAATCAAGCTGTCGAGTTCTTTGAAAACGTACCTAATATCCTGCATAAAATCAAAACCCTTCAGGATGTGGGATTGGGATACATCAAGTTAGGACAATCCTCAACCACCTTGTCGGGCGGCGAGAGTCAGCGCGTGAAGTTGGCAACGGAATTGTCGAAAAGAGACACCGGACAAACCATCTACATCCTTGATGAACCCACCACGGGCCTCCACTTCGAAGACATCCGTGTGTTGCTCGGGGTGCTCAACCAATTGGTGGAGCGTGGCAATACCGTGATTGTGATTGAACATAACCTCGACGTGATCCGTGCTGCCGATTATATCATTGATATGGGGCCTGAAGGCGGTCGCGGCGGCGGTCAAGTCGTTGCCACAGGTACACCCGAAGAAGTTGTAGAAGCTGGCGTTGGCCATACTGCGAAATTTTTGAAAGAGGCGATGGAGCGCATTAAGCAATAGCTCTGAAAGGCGTTTGAGTCAGAATAATCGGAGTCCGCTGAATTCTGTGATTAATTCTGAGTTCTCCAGAGATCACCTCACTATCTACGAAAATATATTCTTAATTAATAACTTTTAAAAATTTAATTTTATGTTTGAAGGACAACCTAAAGGGCTTTTTGCCCTTGCCCTTGCCAACACTGGTGAACGCTTTGGTTACTACACCATGTTGGCTGCCTTCGTACTCTTCATGCAAGACAACTTTGGCATGTCGGGTTCAGAAGCAGGAACTTACTATTCAAGTTTCTTGATGTTCGTTTATTTCTTGCCCCTCGTTGGTGGTATTCTTGCCGATAAGATGGGTTACGGAAAGATGGTAACTATTGGTATTTCAATCATGTTCCTTGGTTACTTGCTCCTCTCAATTCCTTTCGGTACTGGAAGCACAGCACTTTGGGCTGTTGTAGGTGCTCTTGGTCTTATCTCTTTGGGTACAGGTTTGTTTAAGGGTAACCTCCAAGTAATGGTAGGTAACCTCTACGACGATCCTAAGTATGCCAACAAGCGTGATGCAGCGTTCTCACTCTTCTACATGGCCATTAACATTGGTGCCCTCTTCGCACCAACTGCAGCGATTAAGATCATGGACTACGGTATGAACGACCTCGGTTGGTCAAAGGCTGATTCATATCACCTTGCGTTCGGTGTTGCTTGTGTGTCTTTGATCATCTCAATGGCTATTTACTTTGCATGTCGCTCTACATTTAAGCATGTTGAAGGTAACACACCCAAGAAGGCAGACAACAATGCAGCAGTAGCTACAGAAGAACTCACACCAGCTGAAACAAAGGCACGCGTGGTAGCACTTTGCCTCGTGTTTGCTGTGGTTATCTTCTTCTGGATGGCTTTCCACCAAAATGGTCTTACATTGACTTACTTCGCTAATGAATTTACAGAAAAGACTACAACAGGTTTCTTGGGCACACTCTTTAATGTGTGGAACCTCGTAGCTGTGATCATTGGTGTTTATGCAGGCTTCTCTATCTTCCAAAGCAAGACTGCTAAGGCAAAGGCGATTTCAGGCGTTGTTGTTGCTGCTGTTTTGGCTTACCTCGGTTGGCAATATGCTACAACTGCAACAGACATCGTTAGCGTAGATGCTAAGTACTTCCAAACATTCAACCCCTTCTATGTAGTAGCGCTTACTCCTGTGAGCATGGCTGTGTTCTCTTATTTGGCTTCTAAGGGTAAGGAACCTTCTGCACCCCGTAAGATTGCTTACGGTATGTTGATTGCTGCCATTGGTTTCGTGGTTATGGCTGTAGGTTCTATGGGTCTTCTTTCGCCTAACGAACAAAAGGTGGCTGGTTAAGCAGCGTCATTTGTATCTCCAAGCCTTTTGATCAACACTTACCTCGTACTCACATTTGCTGAACTCTTCCTTTCTCCCATGGGTATCTCATTCGTGTCTAAGGTAGCGCCTCCAAAGCTCAAGGGTATGATGATGGGTGGCTGGTTCGTGGCAACTGCACTCGGTAACATGCTTACAGTTGTTGGTTCTATGTTCTGGGGCGACCTCTCATTGGTAACTGTATGGGGTATCTTCGTCGTACTCTGCCTCATTTCTGCACTCTTCATGTTCGCCATGATGAAGCGTCTTGAAAAGGTGGCTTAATTAAAAAACAAATAAAAACTCAAGAGGGTGCGTCGAATTCGACGCACCCTCTTGAGTTGTATGAAATGCAAGGTTCTGCAACGGAGAGCAACGCGGCAGATTATTCGTGATGATACGCCGCCGTGGTTAGGTTACTTGCAGATTTGAAACAAAAAATATTAAAGCAAGGCACGTAATCCTCAATATTCTTAGTAATTTTGTGCCTATACCTTAAAAAAGTAACAATGACCGAACAATATACTTTTGCTGACGTTCTTTTGCCCCTTGCGTTGCAGGAGGTGTTAACGTATCAAGTGCCCACGACATTACAACTTGTTGTGGGGCAGCGTGTCATTGTGCCTTTAGGAAAGTCCAAACGCTATTCGGGTTTTGTGGTGCGTTTGCACAATGAAGCGCCGAGTGCAGAATTTACGATCAAGGATGTGGAGGGCGTTGTTGATGCAACACCTTTATTGCGACCCGAGCAAATAGGGTTTTGGCATTGGATTGCCCAATACTATATGTGCACGAAAGGCGAAGTGATGAAAGCAGCACTGCCTTCGGGGTTGAAATTGGAGAGTGAAACGCGTATTGTGAAGTCTCTCGAAATCCCAGATGAGGATATGCCTTCACGATTTGAAGTGGCATTGAGGAAACTTGATACGGAAAAACCGATTTCCATTGATGAACTCCAGAAACAAGGTATTTCGTTGCACACCATTCGTCAAATCATTGAGAAAGGTTATGCAGAGGTGGCGGAGCACATGAACGAGAGTTTCAAACCCCGCACCGAAACTTACGTGCGCCTCAATCCTGATTATCTGGGCGACGCACCTTTAAATGCGTTGTTTGAATCGCTGAAGCGCTCGCCCAAACAGGATGCTCTGCTTTTGGCTTATCTTGATTTGTCGCGATCAGCCACTGCCATTGCGCTTAAAAATCCAAAGTTGCTTGCCGAGGTGTCGAAGAAGCAACTCCTGAGCCATGCTGGCAGTAGTGAAGCGGTGCTCAAAGGACTTTTGGATAAGAATATCCTGCAGCGCTACAGTGTGGAGGTGGGGCGTTTGAAGGAAAATGGCGTTGTGGCGCAGTTGGGTGCACGTCCGCTGAGCGAAACGCAACAAAAGGCATTCGATGCCATCCTTACCCAGTTTGAAACCCACCAGAATGTGTTGCTTCATGGTGTGACCTCATCTGGTAAGACTGAGGTATATACGCAACTCATTCATCAAACCATAGCGCAAGGCAAGCAGGTGCTCTATCTCTTGCCTGAAATCGCATTGACCACACAAATCACTTCGCGCCTGGGACGTGTGTTTGGCGATAAAATGGGGGTGTATCATTCCAAATTCCCTGACGCCGAGCGCGTGGAGGTGTGGCGCAAGCAAATGAGCGATCAACCTTATCCTTTGATCTTAGGGGTGCGCTCCTCGCTGTTCTTGCCATACCAGAATTTAGGTTTGATAATCGTGGACGAAGAGCACGAAACGTCGTATAAACAACAGGACCCCGCACCGCGCTATCATGCTCGTGATGTCGCTGTTGTTTTGGCAAAAATGTTGGGTGCCAAGGTGCTGCTGGGCACAGCCACGCCCTCGCTCGAAACCTATACGCATGCCCGTAATGGTCGTTATGGCTTGGTTGAAATACTCGAACGCTTCGGTGGCGTAAAGCTGCCGCAAGTCGAAGTGGCTGATGTGAAGGAATTGCGGCGCAAGAAAATGATGAAAACGCCCTTCTCGCCTTTATTGCTTGAAAAGATTGAGGCGGCGCTTCATCGGGGCGAGCAAACAATCCTTTTCATCAACCGTCGTGGTTATAGTCCGGTGCTTGATTGCCACACCTGTGGGTGGACCCCGCGTTGCACGTGTTGTGATGTGTCGCTCACCTATCATCAGCGCGAGCATCGCCTCGTTTGTCACTATTGTGGTAAGAGTTTTAATGTACCCAAGCAATGTCCGAACTGCGGATCCACAGAACTGCGCGATGTGGGCTACGGCACGGAGAAGATTGAGGAGTCAATCCAACAATTGTTTCCCATGGCAAAGACCGAGCGCATGGATTTAGATACCACCCGTTCGCGCACCGCCTACGAACGCATTATCCAAAAATTCCAACAGGGTGAAACCAATATCTTAGTGGGCACGCAAATGCTCACCAAAGGTCTGGACTTCGATCGTGTGAGTGTTGTGGGTATTGTGAATGCCGATCATATCATGAATCTTCCCGATTTCCGCGCTTATGAACGGGCCTTCCAGATGCTTTCGCAGGTATCTGGGCGTGCAGGGCGACGCGGCACTCAGGGCAGTGTGGTGTTGCAAACGCGCCAGGCCGATGAACCCCTCATCGGTTATATCCAGAATAACCAGTATCAACAGATGTATGCACAGCAAATGCAGGAGCGCCAGATGTTTAACTATCCACCGTTCTGCCGCATCATTAATGTTTACCTCAAACATCGCGACGATGCCGTTGTTGAGGCTGCATCGCAGTATTTCTCTTCGCTCCTTGCGCCCCATTTCCCCAATTGCTTGCTCGGTCCAGAGCGCCCTTACGTGTCGCGCGTTCAGTTGTTGTACATCCGCAAACTGCTGCTCAAGGTGTCGCCAAAACTCTCTGTCGCAGGAGTGCGCAACACGCTCCTTGCTGCGCGTGCCGCTCTGGTGGCGCAGGAGCAGTTTAAGCGCGTTCAAATTTATTTTGACGTCGATCCGCTTTAGGCAGGTTCTATCAGTGGGCTTGAGTCGATTTGATGCACCATGGATTCAATACCCCTAAAAGCTTTATCTCTTCCCAGGTTTTTATAGCCTGTTGGCTATTTTAACCGCTTCTTTTGCGTTGAATATTGCACAAAATGCATAAAAGTGAGCAATAACCATGTTATTTTCTTTAAAATTCTTTGCCAATTAAATAATATGATTTACTTTTGCACACTGAAAAGTGTAATATTTACATTTTCAAGTTGACTGAATAATATTAACTAATAAAACAAAACAACTATGTCTGAAATTTCAGCTAAAGTAAAGGCAATCATCGTTGAAAAGCTCAGCGTTGACGAAGCAGATGTTACAAACGAAGCAAGCTTCGCAGGTGATCTCGGTGCAGACTCTTTGGATACTGTAG
>JAGBYN010000110.1 GCA_017628775.1 Bacteroidaceae bacterium
GGTCCGTTAAGAGGTTAAGAGGAGCCTTTGGCTCGTTTAGAAGTTTAGAGGTAGGGGCCGATCTTCGTGTCGGCCCGTCGTCATCCCACGCGCCAATCTCCCAAAGATGTTGTCGGCCCGTCGTCATTACCCCAACAGATCTGTTTTTTTTATTTATCAACGTGATTAAACAGATAATATGGATTTTATAGGAAGTTATAGGTTTTTATAGGATAATATAGGATATCCTATAACTTCCTATATTGTCCTATAAAAACCTATAACATCCTATATGATTTATTGACGAAAAAAATAAAAACCTAAATGCGTTTATAGGATGCTAATCATTTAAAAGATCTCTTTGAGGATGGCCAGCGACTTCAGTTCGGGAAATCCCTCCAGATGGATGCGGTAATAGATGTTTAGATCATGCAGCAGGCGACTACGTTCTGTGCCGTTGAATTTAAAGACGTGCATGTTCTCATAACGCATACGCAAAAGCATCGGGATGAATTGCGCCTCAGGGTTAGGAATGAAATCCGTGTGTGTCGGTTGGGCGCCTACAAAGCAGCCATTGCGCAGGTCAAAGTATTTATAGCGTTCTGGATTCTCAACATTAGGCGAGATGCCAAGGAAGTGCGTGAGCTTCACTAAAAACACCAAGTGGAAATTGGCAAAATTCCGGGTGCAGTGGTCCAGCCACAATAACGACTGTTCGATATACTCATATATATATAATGAGTCGGGCTCGTTGCGCAGAGCGTGGTGCAGGAACTCAGCAATGAACAAGGCCATCGCCATTTTATGGGCGTCGTAGGTCAGTGATGTGTAATTATATGCTGTTTTTGCCGATTTCGGGCGTTGTAGCTTCTTTTGGCTTGATTTTTCCTCCCAGGAAAGTTCTAATATGGCAAGCGGTTGAAACAAGGTGTGGCGGATCGCAGCCCTTGCCGAACGGTTTATTTTTACGGCAAAACTGACAATACCCGACGTCTTGGTGTAAGTTTCAGCAATGATGGTGTCGTCGTTATAACGTGTAATTGAAAGAACAATAGCGTTTGAGGTGATAATCATGATATTCTTGATATGTATGCTTTGCAAAAATACGATTTAAGCAAGAAAAAACAATTATTTTGCTTTTTTTTTCTTACTATTGTTTGGTAGTATAGAAAAAAGCCGTACCTTTGCACTCGCAAACAACCCCAAACGGGGTGTTGCTTAAGGTAAGGCCCATTCGTCTATCGGTTAGGACGCAAGATTTTCATTCTTGAAAGAGGAGTTCGATTCTCCTATGGGCTACAAAGAAACAGGTAATGAAAATTATTTGTTTTGAGTATCATCCGAAAGGATGTTTTTTAAGGTATGGCCCATTCGTCTATCGGTTAGGACGCAAGATTTTCATTCTTGAAAGAGGAGTTCGATTCTCCTATGGGCTACAATTTAAAATAAAAAAGATTATAAGAAATGGCAAACCACAAATCATCTGTTAAAAGACTTCGTCAGACGGCGACTCGCAGATTGCACAACCGCTATTACGCTAAGACAATGCGTAATGCAGTTCGTAAGCTCCGCGCTACAACTGACAAAGCAGCTGCCGTAGAACTTCTGCCGAAGGTTCAGAAGATGCTTGACAAGCTTGCTAAGACAAACATTATTCACAAGAACAAGGCATCTAACCTCAAGGCAGGTCTTATGCTCCACGTGAATAAGCTCGCATAATGTAAAGCGTTATCGAATAAGAATAGAGCGGTACTATCAATGATGGTGCTGCTCATTTTCGTTTTTGGTAACGGTAAAACAATAGGTTGGGGCAGTTTTAATTGTATTTTTAGTTGATTTCGTTTTTGTGAAGAAGGAGCATAGCGGCCTATGTGACTAATGAATAAAGACGAAAGCGACAAAAAGAAAATGCTTTAAATACCTCCATAAAACATTTTTAATATAAAAGTCTCAAGTTGTTTTTTTAGCGTTACTTAGTGACTTCCTTTTCACAGCGCTTAGGCAGATACAAAGATTTTGAATATGGGACAAAAGCAACAGTTAGATACGCCAAACTACCGACAGAAGTCCATGGAGATGGATATTGAAGTGCCACGTTATAAAGTCATCATGCATAACGACGATGTGACGACAATGGACTTTGTGGTAAAGGTGTTGATGCAAGTGTTTTTTAAATCTCAGCAGGATGCTGAGCTAATCATGTTGCAAGTGCATTGCGTGGGCTCAGCCGTGGTGGGTGTTTATGTTTATGATATCGCACGTACGAAAATCGCTCGTGTTGATTTGATGGCGATGGAAGAGGGTTTTCCCTTGAAATTAACGATGGAGCCCGAAGGTAAATCCTGAGCCGTTATTTTTTTTAGCGTTACTTAGGTGGATTCTATAAATTAGCTTGGGGCGATTGGCAAAAGAGCAACAAAGCGACCTGCTTCGGAGTTAATCAAAAAAACAAAATAACTAATTTATAGAACCTATTTAAACTTTAACGTTTGCGGTGTGCTTTCTTTTATTTGAAAGTATTATATTCGCAACAGAAATGAGTGGCTATAAACAAAGTCGGAAGGTGCTTTGATCCTTTTGGCATAAAAATTGTTTATATCTATCATATACAATAGTTAAATAACAAAGGTTGTTTGCCTGTGTTTCAGAAACATAAGCGCAAATAATTTTATATGAGATATTTTTCGATATGCCGTTAGAATTTACAGAATCCGCAAACAATGCGTTTGGTGAAGCCTTAGGCTTAGCCAATGCCATGCGCCACGAATGTGTCACTCCAGAGCACTTCCTGGCTGCATTCCTCAAGCAGCGTCCTTTTGTGGAGGCACTTTCGATGTGCAATCTCAATGCTGATATTCTCAAAGAAATAATAGGAAGATACCTCTCTACCAATATGATGGAGAGTGTGCCCAAGGATGTGGAGTATAACGTTGGTCTTTCTGTGTTGTTGCAGGAAATGATTACCCTTGCCTGCGCCTCGTTGAAAGATACAGGCAATAAAGTGCTCGACATCCCACGTTTGGTGCGGTCTTTTTTGAAACTCCGTAAGTCGGTCGCAGCCGATATGCTTCGCAATATGTTGGGTGGAAAGCAAGATGAGTTCCTCAACGCTTTGCAACAACAATATGCTGGCGATAAAACAGCCAGAATCGTGGGTGGACATGCTCATGTGAAGATTGATGCGATTGATATGGGTGCGATGGGCGAAGGTATGATGGGACCGAACCAGGCCCCACAGGACTGGACACGCTTTGCCCGTAAAATGGAGGTGGATGAAGATATTACTTCGCCTATCGTAGGCAGGGTTGAGGAGCTGAATCGTATGTGCCATATCCTGAGCAGAAGGGACAAGAACTGCTTGATGTTGATTGGTGAACCCGGTGTGGGTAAGACCATGATGATTAAGGCGCTCTTGGCTGCCATCCACGAGAATATGGTGCCCACGCGTTTGGAAAAGTGTCCGATCTTTGAACTTGACGTGGCGATGCTTTATTCAAATGCTCAGTTCAGAGGTGAAATGGAAAAGGTGTTGCGCATGGTGCTCGACCAAGTGAAGGAAGAAGCACGTTTGGCCTCTTCAAGCACTGCACGCCGTGAAGTGAAGGTGACGCCGATTGTCTTTATCGACGATATCCACCATTTTGTTGGGGCTTCGCGTTCGCCTGAGGCTTCCATGGATGCTTCCCACCTCTTGAAACCTTATATCGACAACGATGAGATTCGTTTTATCGGTACCACAACGTTCGAGGAATACAACCGTTACGTACTCAAGAATAAGAGTTTGGCGCGCCGTTTCCAACAAGTGGAAATCAAGGAACCTACCATTGACGAGGCTGTTGAGATCTGCATGGGCGTGAAATCATGCTATGAGTCCTACCACCGTGTAAGCTTCAGTGAAGAGGTGGTACGCAAGGCCGTGGAACTGTCAGCCAAATACGTCAACGACCGTTTCTTGCCAGAGAAAGCCATTGACCTTTTGGATGAGGCTGCCACACAGGCAGAGATGGCTGCGTCAAACCAACGCACCACCCGTGCGAAGGTGACGATGAAGATTCTTGAATCAGCGCTTTCAAAGGTGAGCAAGTTCGACGCCATGGCCATGAAGGCCGATGATGCCAAGCATTTGGCAACGCTTGAGGCCCGCATACAATCACAAATCTTCGGACAGGACGAGGCGGTGCAACGCTTGGTTGAAGCCGTGCAGATGGCAAAGTCCGGATTGATGGACGACGGCAAGCCCATTGCCAGCATGCTTTTTGTTGGTCCTACAGGTGTGGGTAAGACGGAAGTGGCTAAGGTTCTTGCCAAGGAACTCGGTATTTCATTGGTGCGTTTCGATATGAGTGAATATACTGAAAAGCACACAGTGGCAAAACTGATTGGTTCGCCCGCCGGTTATATCGGTTACGATGATGGTGGTTTGCTGACGGATGCCATCCGTAAGACCCCCCATTGCGTCTTGTTGCTCGATGAAATCGAAAAGGCCCATAGCGATATCTACAATATCTTGTTGCAGGTGATGGACTACGCACAACTCACCGACAATAAGGGCAATAAGGCCGACTTTAGAAATGTGATTTTGCTGATGACTTCAAATGCCGGCGCACAGCATGCCCGTAAGGCCAATGTGGGTTTTGCATCCAGTGTCACAACAGGCGATGCCATGGTGAAGCAGGTGAAGCAAATCTTTAAACCTGAGTTTATCAACCGCTTGTCAAGCACCGTCGTGTTCCACGACATGACGAAGGAGATGGCGCAAATGATTCTGGATAAGAAGCTCAAGCAATTCCAGGAAAAGTTGGATGCCAAGCACGTGCAACTCGAACTCACCGATGCTGCCTATACCTGGTTGCTCGAAAAGGGCTTTACGCCAGAGTATGGTGCGCGTGAGATGGATCGCGTGGTGGCGCAATATCTTAAGCCCTTGCTCATGAAGGCGATCCTCTTTGGTAAGCTGAAGAAGGGTGGCGAAGCACTGGTTGATGCGCAGAATGATGCATTGATGATTGCAGCCAACTGATAATCCGTCATAATATCAGATGATATGGTTTTTCAATTAACCAAGAAAATAGCTTTTCCTGATCCTCATTTGGGTGAGGAAAGTGGAATATTTGCAGTAGGAGGCGACCTTTCCGTAAGGCGTCTCCTATTAGCGTATCAGCATGGTATCTTTCCGTGGTATGATTTTCGTGCAGGTCAGCGTCAATGGTGGTGTCCGATGCAGCGTTTCGTGATTTTCCCTCATGAAATTCATGTGTCGCATTCCATGCGTACGTTGTTGAATAAAGGGAAGTACACGTTCTCGTTCAATAAAGCCTTTGACCGTGTTATTCAAACGTGTAGCCATTTGCGTTACGACGAACCCGGTGCTTGGCTGGGTGAGGAAGTCATTGAGGCCTATACCGAACTCCATAAATTAGGCTATTGCTCGAGTGTTGAGGTATGGGAAGGCGATGCCTTAGTCGGTGGCTTGTATGGTGTGACGATAGGCAAGAATTTCTTTGGCGAGAGTATGTTCTCCTTAGTGCCGAGTGGTTCAAAGATGGCCCTGATATTCCTGGCGCGCTTCATGGAGCAGCGAGGCATGGGCCTTATTGATTGCCAGTTCGAAACGCCTCACCTCAAAACCATGGGCGGGCGTTACATCTCCTACGATGAATACCTTGATTACGTTAACCCCGATGCCAAGAACCTTTATGACAAAAAGGCAAGCGGGCGTTGCTCTGTGAAGGCGAGTGGGGGAGAGCATGCTAAGAACGAGGCGCACGTTGAAGGATGATGGATTGACATGGTTTTGGGTTATTCGTTAAGGTTGGGTGTAGGGGCCGATCACCGTGTCGGCCCGTCGTCCTATTGGCCGGATGGCCTCTCTAAACTCTCAACTCTAAACTCTCAACTTTCATCTCTCTCCTCTCTCAACTCTAAAAAAAGTCTCGATAGCCAGCAATGGTTATCGAGACTTTTTTGATTAGAATTTGAGTTTGAGGTTTGCTCCGAAATGGCAGGGAATGCCACGTTGTGCGTAGCGTCTGTTCATACTGTCGAATCGGAAGGTGTCGTATTCCGCCTTGGTGAGGTTCTTGCCCCAAAGGTCAAGGCTGATGTCGTGTGCAAATTCAAGATTAATGTGTGCACCGAGTGTGCCATAGTAATGTTGTTCGATGGTATTGGCTTCGTTCGACTTGATGTTACCCACGCCATAGTAGTTGGCGCCCA
>JAGBYN010000111.1 GCA_017628775.1 Bacteroidaceae bacterium
CTATGAAGGACAATCTAACCTTGATATATGCTCATACTTGGCCACTTTAAGCTTAATTCTGTCATTTTATCCCATTAATGGAGCATTTATACCTCCCTTACATCGGCTGTCCGGGAAAAGAAAGTTAGACAAATGGCCCCAGTTTTTTTACCGGACAGTAATAATTGTTTTCAATTGTCATCGCTAAAACTGTAGGTACTTTGACTTCGTCCCACCTTAGAACTCAAAAATAATGAAATTTAAGTTCAAAATTCAGCAATATCAAACCGACGCCGTAGAAAATACGGTGGCGGTGTTCAAAGGTCAACCTTCTCACTCCCCAATGCACTATACCCGTGATTTGGGGAAGAAATATCAACGTGGGTTGTTAGACAAAGAAGGGGAATATGACTTGGGATACAGAAACCATAGCATAGAACTTTTGCCTGAGGATATTCTTAGAAATATCAACGCGATCCAAAACCTTTATGACATCACGCCTTCAAAAACGTTGTCGAAAGGTGCTGCCGACATCAATCTTGATATAGAAATGGAAACGGGTACCGGTAAGACCTACGTTTATATCAAGACGATGTTTGAACTCAACAAGCAGTATGGTTGGAGCAAGTTCATTATTGTGGTACCCAGCATCGCTATTCGTGAAGGTGTTGCCAAAAGTTTTAACATGCTGGAGGACCACTTCATGGAACACTATGGCAAGAAGGCTCGTTGGTTTGTTTATAACAGTAGCAACCTGCAACAACTCGATAGTTTTTCTGCCGACGCTGAGTTAGGGGTAATGATTATCAACACCCAGGCGTTTGCCGCTTCAATGAAAGAAGGGGGTAAGAGCAAGGAAAGCCGTATCATCTACTCTAAGCGTGATGAATTTGGCAGTCGCCGTCCAATTGATGTCATCTCAGCGAACCATCCTATCATAATCATGGATGAACCACAGAAGATGGAGGGCGATGCGACACAAGCGGGTATCAAACGATTTAATCCTTTGTTTGTGCTCAATTACTCAGCTACCCACAAAACCAAGCACGACACCATCTATGCACTCGATGCGTTGGATGCTTACAACCAAAAATTGGTGAAGCGCATTCACGTAAAAGGTTTTGAGGTGAAGAATTTGAAAGGCACAAGCAGCTATATGTATCTGGACAATATTGTGCTTTCGCCCAAGCATCCGCCCATGGCACGCATAGAGATTGAGACCAAAACGGCATCGGGCACTATCGTTAGAAAGATAAAGACGTTTGGGGTGGGCGACAGTCTGCGCGAGGAGTCGGGATTGGCGCAATACGATGGCTTTACCATTTCGGAAATCAATGTGCATGGTTATGTCACCTTCCTGAACGGAGAGACCATCCGACGTGGAGAGGTGAATGGCGATGCGAACGAACTGAACATGCAACGTGTGCAGATTCGTGAAACCATCATGTCGCACTTTGAGAAGGAACGTCAACTCTTCAAGCGCGGCATTAAATGCCTGTCGTTGTTCTTCATTGACGAAGTGGCGAAGTACAAGAGTTACGATGAGGACGGCAACGAGGTGAAAGGTGTGTTTCAAAAGATGTTTGAGGAAGAATATGCACGGTTGGTGAACAAAGAGATACATATTTGGGACGAAGACTACAACGAGTATCTGCGCCGCTTTATGCCGAAGGATGTGCACAAGGGTTATTTCTCTATCGACAAGAAGACGAACCGCATCGTAGATAGTAAGATTGAGAAGAAGAGTGGGCTCTCGGATGATATTTCAGCGTATGACCTTATTCTGAAAAACAAGGAGCGCTTATTGAGCTTTGAGGAACCCACACGTTTTATCTTCTCACACTCAGCCTTGCGCGAAGGGTGGGACAACCCCAACGTGTTCCAAATCTGTACGCTCCGTCATAGTAGTTCAGCTACTGCCAAGCGCCAGGAAGTGGGACGCGGACTTCGTATTTGCGTCGATAAGCATGGCACACGAATGGATGCAGAACTACTTGGCGAAGATGTGCACGTGATAAACAAACTCACGGTCATCGCTAACGAAAGTTATGCTGACTTTACGAAGGCTTTGCAAAGCGAAACGCGCGACGTGTTGCGTGAGCGAGCAGTGAAAGCAACGATGGCTTATTTTGCAGGGAAGCAAATTGCACAAGGCGAAGCGGTGCATGCTATTACAGAAACGGAAGCAAGTCGCATCGTGGTGTATCTGGCAGACAATGGATATATCGATAAGAACAATAACATTACGCCGGAGTATCGTGAGGCAGTTGCCAATGGAACCCTGGCGCCTCTGCCTACACAATTACAACCGATAGCAGAAGGAGTAGCAAGGCTCATCAATTCAATCTTCGACCCGAAAGTACTCGAAGATATGGTGGTAGAAGAAAAGACGACGACTTCGGACAATAAATTGAACGACAACTTCAACAAGGTGGAGTTTCAGAACCTATGGAACGAAATCAACCATCAGTACGTTTATCAGGTGAGTTATGATAGCGAGGAGTTGATAGAAAAAGCCGTGTTGCACATCGATGCCGAACTGGAGGTGAAACATTTGCGCTACGTGATGGTGGAGGGAATGCAGCACGAAAGCAGTGTGACCGAATTTGGAGACACCCGTTCGCAATCGCGCGAATTGACTGATGTTTCTACTTCTACCGTAAAGTACGACCTTGTCGGGGATATCGCTAAAGGTGCAAGACTTACGCGACGCACGGTGGTGAAGATATTGCAAAGGGTGAGACCCAACAAACTTTGCCTCTTTAAGAATAATCCGGAGGAGTTTATCCGTAAGGTGATCAGCATTATTAAGGAGCAGAAATCTACGATGATTGTAGAGCACATACATTACAACATCACTGAAGGAAAATACGACAGCGACATCTTTACCGCCAAGAGCAGAATGGATTTTGATAAAGCGTATGAAGCCAAGAAACACATTACGGACTACGTATTCAGCGACAGTAAGGGCGAACGCCAATTTGCTCAAGACCTGGATGAGGCGAGCGAGGTAGTGGTGTATGCAAAATTGCCACGTACGTTCCAAATTCCAACGCCCGTAGGGAACTACGCTCCCGACTGGGCGATTGCGATGAAGAAAAACGATGTGAAGCACATCTTCTTCATAGCAGAAACGAAGGGTTCGATGTCGTCAATGGATTTGAGCGCTATAGAAAAGGCAAAGATTGAATGTGCGGAAAAATTGTTTAACTCGATATCTACAGCAAAAGTGAAATATCACAAGGTTGCAACGTATCAGGATTTAATCGATTGTATGAATTCCGTAAAATAAAACTTTATGGCAAAAGTATGCAGAATCTGCGGTAAAAGAATCTTAGCTGATATTCTTCAACATTACGAAAAAGAGCACTTTGAAAAATAAATTAAAATAGAAAAAGATGCCACGACTGAATAAAATATTACAAGAACTTAATATTGGATTTGACACAGCAAAGGATTATCTAAGAAAAACTTTCGGGATTTCTATACTGTCTGTGAATGACAAAATTACAGAAGCGCAATATCAAGCGCTTTTGAAGAAATACAAAGCAGACAAAGTCTTTTATAGTGTAATTAAAAAGACTTTTGGAACACGTCCTACAAAGAAGAATCCACAAGGCATTCCTGCGGTATTTAATGATGAAGAAAAGGAAGTTGCTCAGGAACTTGGGAATATATTAGAAACTAAGAGATACTTAGCTAAGGATAGGAAGAAAAAGGGTAAACGTATTTCTAAAGGTAAATCAAAATCATCCTCATACTTAACAAACTACGTATATGGGTACGTCAGATTTATAAGTGTTCCATTCGGAGGTCAAAGAAGGAGATGAGTATAGAAGGTAACTGCAAGAATTTCAAAAAGGTTCTTTATTCACCCTAACCAACCAAACTTTCACCCTCAAAATTATTCCCAATATTTTAATGTTATTTCTTGGCATTAAATAGCAAATAGCATACTGATAGTAATAAAAAGGGGACGGTTGTCATGGACCGTCCCCTTGCTTGATTATAAATCCCTAATTCAAAAGGTAATCAAAAACGTTCATCATTATAATACCACTGGGCATAGTATGCGTTGGTATGTCATCTGTTGTGATAATAATGTAACCTTGTAACAATTTTTATCAAATGATTATGCTTGCTACTTATCTGCTTTTCAATGTAATGTTCTCTTTCAAATTTCATGCAGAAACATTTTTTGTGTATTTACACAATTTTCGTCTGTGGTTTGTGCTTGCCATCCGGATGGTGACGCAAGTGTAGCGTGCGCCTCTGCGTATTCCCTATATAATAGCATTTATATTCCGCATGGCTTCCGCGATTTCCGCGTATTCTGCGTGAAAAAATAGAACAAGACTTTGTTTCAGTCTATAAGTTTAACTCCAGCGAATCACGAGGATCTACGCGTATCGTTTAATAAAGTGTAGATATTATTCTAAAATACTCGTGAACGTGGAGATTTGTACGTTTCAAACGGCTTCATATTTGGAGCGCTTGAGGCATTCGTTGGAAACAAATAATCATAAACACCTGGATAACAGTGCTTTTATTCCTTCATAGCGAAACCCTGCACCGTCCATAAACCCAGGGCGTTGCCCTGGGTTGGGTGCTTATTGGCCCTTCAGGCAGTTACTCCTCAACAACAGTTTGCTGGATAGCAATAATTGTAAATGAGATAGGACTGTTGATTGACGACGGGCCAACACGGATTAGCGCGATTCATGAGTGAATTGACGACGGGCCGACACAGGGATCGGCCCCTACACCTCTCAACTCTCCAGACTTCTTAACGAGGCGTAGCCTCCTCTTAACCTCTTAACGGACCTTTAGGTCCCTCTTAACGAGCCGAAGGCTCTTCTCTCAACTTTAAACTCTCATATCTTCTTAACGAGACGTAGCCTCCTCAATACAAAATAAGGTGAGTTCTTAAATTCTCAGTGGGAATTTATAGAACTCACCTTATTTTGTACTAGGGATGTGGCGAGTGGTTTACTCGCGGTCGTAAATCAAGTCGCCTGGGGTGCGTTGCAGCATCTTGATCATCACGCAGCACACGGTGATTACGGTTGACACCGCAATAATTGATGTTGCGATATATGTGGTAGGGTTCCAAAGCGAGAGGTAATTGAAGCCGTCCTTGGTGAAGCCTATTAAGGGCAACAACAATTGGATCAACCAAGTGAAAGCCAACGCTAAGGAAATGGCCATACCCACAATCATTATCAAGATGATGACATAGACCTTAATCAACTCTGTGGCGTTCATACCAAAGGCTTTGAACGTACCGATGTTGCGCTTCACCTTTTGGAAGTAGGCTTGCAACATATTGACGAGGAACATGATGATACAAACGATTGAGAACACCACCATAGCAGAAGATAGAATTCGCGCTACCAACGAAACGGCATTGAAATTCTCCTTGCTTGCCACTTGCGTCATGTCGATCTGCACCTTGTACTCTTTGCCCTTGGCGAACATTTCGAAGTCGCGCACATGGTCGAGCGAGGTAAACGTCAATGAATAGTGGTTGGGGATGATGTGGAACTCTGACGTTTTATAATTATAGATTCGCGTCAAGCCTTTATCCGCCAAAGTTTGAAGCACTTTTCGGTCTATATCGAGCCATTCCTGTGTGGGGAGGGTTACATCGGGAAGTTTAAAGCCGACCTGGAGTTGACGACCTGCTTGCCAAGTGCGCATGGATTTGATTTCGAGCGAGAGGAGTTCTGCATGTTCCTTAAGGTCAGCAGGAAGGGCTCCCTTCACCGCGTCGAGGAGCTCAGTGTCGGTAATCTCCTCAGGTACGAAATAGATGAGCGTTTTCAAGTAGTCCTCATTGTAAACGTAGCTGAATGGATAAGTCACGTTGTTTTCAATCTGCTCTGCCAAATACTTGGTGGAGAGAATATCTGAGTTGCCAGGCAAGCGGCGCACTACAGCCAAGACGGGAACGGGAACAGCTGCAAACGATTGGTCGATCATCTCCACGCCTAAGCTTACAGCCTCGGGGTTAAAGGCTTTATAATTAATATAAGCGGGAATAGAGTCAAGTGAATACCCGAGGCGCTCTACAGTAGCTGAGGTTAAGATTACACCAAGGCTTCTATTAGAAAAGCAACTGCCGTCAGCCACACATTTCTTCACCACATTTTCCTTGTGGAGGATTTTATGAACCAGCGGACTATTGATCTTTGAAACGTGGCGTGTGTTGGCGTAAAAATCGCGGCCATGAACGCCGTTCATATCGTTGTACTTTTCAACGTCCTCGCACACTTCAGTAAATCCGTATTGCCTTTGGATGGCAGGTTGACGAATCACGTCGAGGAAGTTTTTCTTAGATTGGTCGGACCCATCGGTTGGGATGTCAATCCAGTTGGTGAAAGGGTCCTCCATCTTATCGCGAAGGTAAATCATCCCTCCTTCGCTAAAGGCGATACTGATGAAGGTAGCAACCAAAACCAGCGTGAGCAACCATAGGTTGGAGTATCGGTGGCCGAGCACTTCATTGCCCTCGCGCACCATTAATAATTTAAGATATTGCTTCATGTGAATAGTTAAAAAAGAGCGGTGCTTGATTTTTATTTCTTACGCAAAAACATTTCGAACGCATCCGATTCATATTCTTCCACGCCGTTTGTCCAGACGTTGCTGTCGCTGTCTTTTTTGGTATAAATGCACTGATCGTTGCAAATACCATAAAAAATGTCTTCGTCGTCTTGGTGCGCCTTAGGACGTACGTTTTTCTTAATCTTCACAATAACATCGGCAAACGTGACCGCCAAGTGCATGTCGTGACTTACGATGATGGCTGTAGCCCCTTCGTGAGCACTGAGCTTGTTTTTAAGAATTTCCATAACGCGCGTCGCATTTTCCACGTCGAGGTTACCCGTAGGTTCGTCGCCAAAGAGCACGGTGAAATCGGGCAAGATGGCGCGCGCAAATGCCAAGCGCTGTTGCTGACCACCTGAAAGTTCCTGAGCCATGCGTTGCTCATCGATATGCTCAAGACCTAAATCCTCGAGCACCTTACGGGTGCGCTGGAAGCATGAGAAACGTGAGAATCCCTGGAGCATGCGCGTGAACGAGATGTTTTCGTAAGCGGTGAAGTTGCGCATCAGGTTGGTGTTTTGGAAAATGAAGCTATAGTGCTTGAGTCGGAAGTCCGAAAGGACACGG
Organism: Bacteroidaceae bacterium; assembly: GCA_017628775.1. Next base: position 7,156 of record JAGBYN010000111.1, read on the forward strand.
TCGCTTTTCTTCCACATGGGGGCGAGAGGCAACTCTTTACCATCGTTGTCGTAAAATACAAAACGAGCTTCCTTATCGGGCACAATGGTGTTGTTCATCATACCCAGGGTTTCAAGGATGGTACTTTTACCGATGCCCGACTCACCAACGATGAAGATGACTTTTCCGCGGGGTATGGCAAGGTGGTCAATTTCCAACACGACTTTAGAAACACCTTCTTTATAACGTTTGTCGTAAGAACACCTTAATTTTTCTATTTCAAATATCTTATTCATGTATTTTTGTGGTTATAAGGCTAATAAGGTTGGGAAACGTGTCGTTTCTCTTAACCTTACAGCATCAGCTAAGGTAATGAACTAACAGGAATCCAAAGGTAATTTTCACCACTCATTTGGAATTTATACTTAAACGCTGTGCCATTGTTGAGCAAGGGCAAATCCTCTACTTTACGCTTCATCTTGCTGACCATAATTTTAAAATCAGCGTCAACACACTTTGTGGGGTCAAGGATCTCCGCCAGAGTGTAGGTTTTGCTCATCATATCGGACTGATGCTGCAGGAGCGCCTTGTCAACATTCCAAACGATTGAGGTAAAATCCTGGAACGTGGCTTGGAGGACTTCGTCGGTGGTTTTGCCCGTGGCTTGCTGAATGATGCCTGCAAACACATTGACAAATTGCTGACGTGTGGCATCGTCGGCCACGTTCTGAGGTATGGCCTTGAAGGCTTGCAGCTTAACGATGCGATGATTCAATTCCGAGCTGGTCATGAAACAGACGGGTGTCCACAGAGGCACATTAGAAGAATCAGCCACAAGCGTATAACCCTTATAGGCATAGGGCTGAGGTACACATTGCTTGTTTAGTGCTTGCAATTGCGTGTGCACAGCAGTTTGGAACGATTTAAAAATGGAAATCAATATATTTTTAAATTCGTCGGCAGTGAATGGTGTGCCTGTTGGAGCACGGTGCATGGACGTGGCATACAACTGAGGCGATTGGTTTGCGCGTGCCTCAATACCTGTTTCGATGGGGCTCCATTCTAAATTCACATCCTTGCCATAAAGCGTGGGGATCTGCTTAAAGAACAATTCTGCCATTTGATTGTAAAATCCTGAATAAGCAGCGTGTTCTTGGTTATCGACCTGAATGGAGGAGAGCTGCACACGACTTGCCTGAGCCAATGTAATCAAGGAATCAATGGTGAGGGTGGTGTCGGCGGGATAATGGCCGCAATCGCCCACAACAACAACAAGGTTGTTATGCTCTGGCTGATAACCCATGACTTTGGCATTGAGTGCGACAGCCATGCCCTTAAAGAGCGCCTCCTCGGGGGATTTATCTTTCTTTTCTGCGGTTGTTCCGTAGTTGTTGCGTCCAATATTCAGGAAGAAATGATGGAGATTGGTATCGGAGGGTTCGGTCATGGGCATACATTCCACGACGTTGGTGTCGCCCGCGAGGGTGTCGCGATAGAGCACCGCACCAATCTTAAGGGGCGCTTTGTTCACCTTTAAATACTGCTCTGCTTGCTTCAGCACGTCGGCCACAACGGGGTAATAAGATTCCATGCCTTTTGTGGCATCCATCACTACGATTAAGTTGGTGTGGGCTGTGGTCCGCAGTTGCTCTTTCACCTTGCGATGTGGTCGGTTGATGGTTGCAGGGGTAGCCTTCACGTTGCCTATAGGTGAGTTTTGGAGGCCGAAGAACAAGGCGTAATACAGACTGTCATTGTGGAACGTACTGGCATTTAATAAAGGAAATCTCAAGATGCGTGGTTGCAGGCGATACTTTGTTGAAGCCTGTCGCATTTGATTGTCCTGGCCATAGCGCCATACTTGAGCTTTGTTGGTTAAACGCTTATCCACAAACGTCTCCGCCTGGATACCGCGGCTCTTGAATGTGTCAACAGCAGCCTTGTCCCAATTGGGTTCAAGGCAAAGGTGATGATCCCAAACAAACACATCCTTCGCAGTGACCCACCCTTCAACTTCGCCTGCCGTTTCAAGGTTCAGGCGGCTGGCGCGCGACAACAGGAGTTTGCGCACGCCATTGTGAACGGCCTCCTTCATGACGTAGTAGAGCGTAATGTCGGTTTCAATGATTTGGCCTTCATCAATCGCAGGGTCGGGGTTCAGGTAAATACGTCCGTATTTGGCGTCGGTGCTTCGGTTTCTATTGCGCAGCACGAAGGCTTTGCGAAACAGGTCGGCATCGGTGGTGGGACAAGTGCTCCACAGCAAGAGATGGTCGAGCGGGATCCAGCCCAAGACATCGATTTTCTCAGATATCGTGGGATAGTTTACTGCTCCAGCCTTATGTTCCACAAAAACCTCGGCAAAGCCATCTTTTATGGTGGCAATGCGGACTTTGACATTCATGTCTAAGGTTCGCCCCGTGGGTTTAGATAGATTGGGTTCAAAATACAGCGGGTTGTTGCACCGATCGCTGTACACATCCCAATATTTCTTTCTGTTCTCCACGTTTTGACCATAGTTATCGGCGGCCAAATGCTCAATATCGCTTAAGCGAACCATGTGTTTATCTAACGCCATGGGCAAAAATGCCGAGCATGTTGTAGGCTTATTTTGAGCCACAACAACCACGAGGGAACACATCCATAATATTAAACTTGAGAGTTTCTTCATAATCAAGTTTTCTGTAAGTAACAAGCCTTTAAATTAAGCAATCAAGTTCGTGAAGAGAAAACGCTCCTCACGAACTCTATTGTTTTTGATTGACTTGTTATGGTATATATTCCAAAGGTAACCAATAAGATACTTTACCGTTTTGGGTAAACTTATACTTAAATGTTGAATTGCTTGAAAGCGTAGAGAGGTCATCGATCTTACGACTCATGCTGCGCACAATTCTCTTGAAATCCTGGTCGGGACATGCCTGACGATTCTTAATTTCAGCCAAAGTGTAGATCTTCTGGCCATCTTGTTCGCCACGCAAAATCTTTGTTGTTACATTCAAACCACCAATGATACGCGTCACTTCGTCGGTGCTCATCTGCTCGATTTCTTCGGCGCTCTTTTCTGTCATTGATTGAATGATACCAGCAATAGCCTTCACGTAATTGTTGCGAGCAATATCGTCGTAGGTGTTGGTTCGTGTTGCGTCCTTCAAAGGCTTAAGTTTTGCCACCAAAGCCTGAAGTTCTTCGGTTGAAAGCAACACAATCACATCCCAATAAGAACGGCCATCGCCATTGTCGCGTGGGGTGTAGCCCGTATAAGCAAGGAACGAGTTGCTTTCCACAATGGCCTTATAACGCTTTTCGCCCAACTTACGACGGAGGTAATCGTGGTCCATAGACACCTGTCCCTTCTTAACGCCACCCTTCATGGTGAGTCCGCCTTCAAGGTCGTTAATGGTAGCCAAAAGGTTGTCCACAGTACCCTTAAACTCAACGAAAGCATCCTGGATGAGTGTCTTGAGGTCGTTTTCGCTCAATTCCTGGTTAGCCTGAGCACGGTTGATGGCTGAAGCCACGAGTTGTCCTTCTTCCTTTCTCAATTTCAAACCGTTTTGTGTAGGTTGCCAGGGCTTACCAGTAGTTAACTTACGGCAAATGTTTGTCAATTGATTGTTGAAGTCGTTGTACGCACCGCGGTCCATGTTCTTAACCTGGAAGGTGAAGAGCTGAACCTTTGCAGAGTCTGCCATTTCGATAAGCTTGGCATCTGTCACGCGAGTGTCTTCCTTATCATTGCCACAGTCGCCAATCACGAAGAGGAGGTTACTGTTTTCTGGCTTATAGCCCATCTTCTGGTAATCCAATGCGGTTTCAAGACCATAGTAGAGGGCTTCAGCTTCTGTTTTATCGGCATCACTACTTTCTGCGCCAAAGCCATTACGACCTACTTCAGTAAAGAACTTTTCAATGCTGGGGTCGGTGGGCGCAATCATGCGGTGGTACTCAATCACATTGTCGCCATCGGCATAGTCGCGGTAAATAACGGCGCCAACCTTTACTTCCTGCTTACCTTCTGCACCAAGGAATTGGTTTACTTCCTTAATGGCATTGGCCATCACAGGGAAGTACTTACCCATTGAGCGTGTGCCGTCGATAACGATGATGATGTTGATTTGAGCAGCAGCCTTCAATGCTTCTTCCTTTTCTTTCTTTTGCTTGTCGATCTTCTTGGCTTGTGTTGACATATCGCCTAATTCACCATTGGGCGTACCAAAGAAAGTGGCTTTAAAGCATTTATCGGCATTCACAGCACCTTGTTCCTGGTCGAGGATAGGATAACGCATGGTGTTTGGACCCATACGGAAACGTGTTGCAGGTTGATTGAGACCATTTTCGCTACCATACACCCACTTTTGTGGTGCAGTGGTTTTCATTTCAGGCTCTTCATAATATTGCGCATGAATATTATTGGCCTTGAAATAGCTCACGTCGTCGGGATTTGAGTTGGGTTCCAAACATGAACGTTGGTTCCAACGTACGAAGCTATTGGTGTAAACCCAACCTTCGAGCAATTGGTCGGTGTAACCATCCAACTTGCTGGCTTTGGCAATCAAGCAAATCTTATTGCCATCCACGTTTTTTTCCTTCATCACGTAGTGGAAGTCCACACCAGAGATCAAGTCCTCGCCTTCATCTTTACCTGGTTCGGGGTGCATGTAGCGCTTACCGAAGTTTTCATCGTTCGAAACGTCGATATTTTGCACGATGAGCGCCTTACGATAGATACCGAGGTCGCAAGTGGGGCATGTGTTCCAAAGCAAGAGGTTTTCCATGGGGATCCAGCCCTTCACCTGAATTCTTTCAGATATATTGGGGTAGTTTACCGCACCAGGTTTTTCTTCAACAAACACTTCTGCAAATCCATTCTTAATGCTTGCGATACGCACGCGTTCATTAAAATTGAGTGTCTTGCCATTAGGTTTTTTCTTATTGGGTTCTTGATACAACACGTTGTCGCATCTGTCGCTATAAGCGTCCCAATACTTTTTAGTGCTTTCTGCATCCTGGCCATAACCCATTTGAGGAAGTTTCTCAACGTCGCGCAAGAAAATGGTTGTTCTGCAAAGAACATCTGGTAAGAATGCAGTACATTTAGTTGGTTTAGTTTGTGCTGAAAGAAGCCCAAAAGAGAAAATAAATAAAATTAAAAATTTAATTTTCATTTGAGTTTTACTTTTTAATAATTGAGTTCTGAAATATCGTAAAGTTCAATTCTTTCGTTGATGCCTGCTAAATTACTGATACCGAAATTGGGGTTTTTGGGCATATTCTCGTCCGTCAGGTCGGCATAGACATCAAAATACAAGTCGTTTTCCTGTTGCATGTTGGGCACATCCAACGCAAAATAGATTGGCGCAAGGATGGATTCGTTAAACCCAAGGTCCCAGAATGTAGAGGTGAGATAAAACTCCATACGCACAGCCATATAATTGAGTTTGCTGTCGTTGGTAAACGCATGCTGCATGAGTTCAAGCACCTTCTTGCGGTCGATATCAATATTCATGTTATGCGAAGGCAAGTTCAAGGCGTGGGTCAAACGGCCGAAGTCGCTTTGGCTTTTTTCGGTTGAGCCATCTTCATCAACGTTAAATTTCACGATAAATGGTTCGGTTTCCGAAGGCATATAGATAATCAATGCGTTTTCCTGCTCCAAGGCTTGGTCGCGAAGATTGCGCAAGCGTTCGATAACCGAAGCTGAATTCAAGCTTGGCGAGTGGTCCAAAAACACAAAGCGAAGGTTGTGGCTGGCACGGTCAATTTTCTGTGCTGAGAGCTCCACCCCACAAAGGGTTGAGACCATCAACATCAGAATCATGCCCATATATCTCAGGGATAAAAACTTCGTTTTCATAGAATTCAAAGATTAAGATTAACGGTTAATTCTAAGTTTCACGCTTTTCACGTTGTTGTTATCATCGTAAGTGGCTGATTCGCAAGTAACGCTTGACCAGATCTGCATCATAATCATTTGATTGATGTTTGACACAGAAGTTTGAGCTTGCTCGCCTGATTCAATGTCCAAATTCACGTAGGTGTATTTAACGCCTCTGAGTTTTCCATTGGGGTCGCCTTGCTTGATCAACTGAGTGATTTCTTCATTTGTCAGTTTTTGCTTCACTTCCTTCACAACAGGGCATTCGCCAACCTCAGCCTTCGCTACGATTTCGCCATCAACAACCATGCTCACGCGGTATTGATTAGCAGTAGCAGCGATGTTTGAGAAGACGCCAGTGGTGTTGCCTTCTTCAATAATTTCCATGGTGGGCATTTCGTGCAAGATAAACGTTGCTGCTTCAGGGAAAGAGGGGCTCACGTTTACTGTGAAGTTATACTTTTTGGTTGCCTTATTGTATTCAGGGTCGCTGACCTGGATTGCGTAAGACACGTCCTTTTGTGTGAACTCAGTTTCAGCGCGTCGTGTGGATTGAGGTGCTTGTTGAGCAGTTTCGGGTTGAGCCACCTCCTCTTTCTTATCTTTCTTTACGTCAAGCATTGACTTTGCAGCGAAATAACCACCGCCAAGACAAAGCAAAACGCAAACAGCGAAAATTCCTACTTTTGTTGATTGTTTCATTTTTATATTTGTTTATTATGTTTCATTAAGCCCCAAAGAAATCTTGAGGAAGATTTAAACGGATATGGGCTTCTGAAATTTGATTAAACTCGTTTAATATTACTTTCTCGACCGTGATTTGCTGTCCAAACATCATGACGATATCACTAACGATAGTGCTGATGGAATAATCTGGGCAATTAGCTGGTTTGTCCACCAAAACCACTTTTACGTTGGGGGTGAGGTAAGGACAATCCGAGAAACTTTCGCCAGCATTGATCTTGGCTTCCAGCTCGGTAGCGGTCCAGGGCACTAAATCCTCAACGACCTTTTCAAAGCCTGAATGCTCAAGCAAGCAAATGAGGGTGTCGGCTTGTTCGTCCATGGCGCGGAAGATATAAACGCCATCGGTTTCGGAGAAAGGTAGGTTTTTAAACACACCATCGTCATTTTTATCAAAGGGCTGTTCGCCTAAGGTTGAAACGGTAAAGGCAATGTTTGACTCTTGCTTAGGTTGTATCTCTACCTGGCATTCATACGACTTTGCATCCTTATCGTAGCGCATTGAGACAACCTTCATTACGGGGCGCTCTTTCAAGACAACGGGCGTTGATGCGTAAACTTCTTCTTCGTCGGGGAACACCAATTCTTCGGAAACGGTCTTTGTTTGCGACACCCAAGTCACAGCCGACACCACAGCCGCAAAGAGTGCAATCAAAAAGCAAAGCTTACGCCTTGAAAATTTCTCCTTGACATAATCCACGTGGTCTGAACCACACGAATGACATCGCACGTATTGATTTTCATCGGCTTGAAACAGTGTTCCACAATTTTTACATTCAAAATCTCTTATCATGTGTTATAAGAAAACATTTGGAAATTCAATTGCTCCGCCACGTCGAACGTCTTTCCTTGTCGCGTGGCGAAGCCATTGGCTTTAAAATTTAAAGATCAACGCACCATGTGCTTTAAGATGGTTGCGATTCAACTTTGAGAAAGTGGTGTTGAGCATGTATGTCTTTTCACCATCTTGAGTTGTGTAATTTGAAAGTGTGTTGGCTGAAGAAGATACTGTGCCTGTGAAATTGAGTTTTCGGTCTTCTGCCTTCCATGCTTCCATCACGCCCATTTGGTAAGTAGCACCCACTTCGAGCACACAACGTTGCTTGATGATTTCAATTCTAAAACCAGCACCACCAAAAGCATCTACGCTGAAGCTATTTACGGGTAATTCTTCACTTTCATAATAATTCAACTCACGGTGAATCGTACCAAAGCCATTACCACCCCACTGCTCATCAAGACGGAGGTTATTGTACTTTGAATACAAACCGTAAACATAACCATCAAAATTACATTCATTCAACACAGCTTCAAGGTTGTAGTAAGCCTTGGCACCGGCTTGAATAAAGAATGAGAATCGGCTTGCCACTTTAAAGTCGAAGTCAAAATAAACAGGAGCCGCAATGCTGTTCAATGTGATTTTTTCATTGGCCTTGACGTTCTCATACACACGTGTATAAGTATCGCCGTCGATATCTGCATTAGCTGCTGCGTTGTAACGGTAGTTGGTTTCAGGCAATGCCAATTCAATCGTGCTTGTTGAATACATCAAACCGATGTTGAACGACGTTTTCACCTTACCCTTAGATGGGAATGTATAACCATAGTCGATACCTGCTTCCATCATTGTAGTCTTGGTTTCAAGAGCATCGGCACCTTCAATTTTATAGGCATCGCCAATCACATAATCAAAATGCACACGCACTTTGTTGCGGATGGGCTTATACGTCATTTTGTATTTATTACATGCCTGTTCAAAAGGTTCGAGACGTAACTTCACATCGTAGTCGTTGTATTTGAATACGGGGTTCGCTGAGATGAACGCTTGATCCAAAACGTTAAATTCAAGTTTCTTGCCATCAACGAGAATTATGCTGTCGCGAGCATCGCTCTTGATAAACACTTTATAGCCCTCGGGGAGCATACTTTGGTTGACCGTTTTGGTTTCAATATTCTCGAACACGCAACGTGTGGTGGAGTCGTATTCCGTTTCGGGTAAGTAAACCAAAACGGCACGCATACTGAAATCTGCCTTATTAAGGAAGTCTGATGAGAATTCCACATCGCATTCGTTCGTCACATTCACGTACTTGTCAAAGCTACACGCCACCTTCCATTGTCCGTCTTCATTGTAGAGCGATTCATAACGAATGTTTTTGATTTCAATGCGTGTTGATACCGACATTTCCGAAAGCAACTCCGCATATTCCTTAACAGTTACCTTATCGGTTGAAGCCAACCCCATGAGGTCGTTGCTGATCATGGCATCTTCGCTCACGAAAAGGTCCACAAACATATCTTTATAGCTGTAGAAGTCGCGGTCCATAGAAGCATAACGCTTATAATTTTCCATCGCTTCAACAACGCCAAGCAGAATCTTTTGGCGCTCAACCACTGTGGGTTGTTGCGCATAAGCTATCATTCCGAAATTTACTATCAAAAGAAGGATAGCAGCTCTCTTTATCATATTTTTCATAATCGTTACTTTCTTTCCTTATTATTTGACAATAATTTTCTTTGTAGTAAGTTCACCATCTTGATTTTCGTACTGCACGAGGTAAACGCCAGGCACAAGTCCTTCGGTTGTGTTCGCCACGAATTTACCATCCAAAGTAAGCACGCGCTTGCAAGTGCCAGCATCTTCAACGGCAAATACATCGTCAACGCCGGTTGTTTCATTAGCAATCACAGAGCGTGTTGTGCCGTTGTAAGTTGAACCATCCCAAGCTTCATCTACTTTTGTCAGGTAGCGCTTGCCACTTGCGATTTCTACGTTTCCACTCTTAAACAATGAATAGACATAAGCATTATTCATTTGTCCAACGGTGTAGAATTGCTTGTTCCATCTCAATTGGCTGGTGTTGTCTTGACGCTGGCTTGCAAAGTCAAGATGCTCACTGCCAACCACATAACCAAACACGAGGTAGTACTGACGGTCTGTCAAGTTTGCATCAGTAATGGCTGCTGGCATTTGGCAGATCAACGTGCGGCTCTTGCCAGAACCCTTAATAGTCAGTGAAGCTGGCGTTTGAGGTTTGCTGTGCACCGTCACCTGGTGGCTCATGTCTGAACGTGAATCCCACACTCTGCCATAAGGACCTACATTGCTTGCCACTAACGTGTAAGTGTAAGTACTTGTTTTATATGTATCGGAAACGAGTGAAGGGGTAACGATTGTTTTTACGTTGGCACTTCCCGTTGCCATGTTCGTACCTGTCCATTCGTATCGATTAGCATCTGTGTAACCATATCGGATGGGTTCATACGTAAATTTCATGGTATTACCTGTACGCACGTTTGACCCGGTAACGCCCATTTCATTTTCTTTATTGTTAACGTCTTCCCATTCAAAGGCATCAGCAAACTCAGCGCGCTTCCAAACGCGGGTCTGCAAGGTGTCGCGATAATCCACACTGTAGTTTTCGCCCACCTTATTGGTGATGTGCAAAGTAATGGTATGGTCTTCATAAGCTGCATCAACATCAGGCACATACGTCCACGCTTCAATGTCGCTTGACTTCACCTGGCCATTCACGCGCCATTCATAAGTCCATCCATCAGGATTACCTTGGTTGCTTCTCTTATAATTCAGGTTGATATCATTGCCTTCATAAGCATGCACAAGGTGTTGTCCCCAACGCACATTGCTTGCCGAGTCGGTCAACACGGGTTGGATTTCAGGTTGCGGATAGCAAGTCATGTCGATGTTGTAAGTTTGGGTAAACCATTCATCCTGACTGCTGTAATATGCGCCCGTGTAGGGATGCTTAAACACGACTTGCCATTGTCCCGTTTGCGAAGCATTATCTGCATTGAACGTCATTGAAGCGTTCTGAACCGCATCTGAAATATTATCATTGCCTACCTCTACGACACCTGCACTTGCGCCAACCTTAACAATCTCATAAGTCCACTTACGGTTACTCAAACCATAACCGCCTTCAATCGTGTAGTCGAGCACAAAGTTATCGCCAGCAAAGCAATCCACATCAAATGATGTGCCACTCAAAGGATACTGAATTTCAGAAGTATTCGTTGCAGGCTTAGCTTGCATCTTAAGGGCAAGATTCTTCAATTGAGGTGCTGGCCAAACCACTACTGCTACATCGTAGCTGCACTTAATATCTGTGTCGGGCTTGTAGGTTGCTTCTACATGATATTTATATTCCTTAGCCATCTTGCCATCCGCCGCCAAGGGTGGTAAGTCAAACTGCCCTGCGTTTCCAGTTGAATCACCCTCAACAACAGTCCACTGGCAGTCCCAGTAAGCGGCACCACGTGTCATGTTCAACACCAGCTTTTCATTGTTGCGTCCTGCAAAGGTTTCAAGCACATAATGATTATCTTCTGCACGGAGGCTCAAATTCTCAAGTGTTGCCACGATTTCCTTCCACACCACAAATCTCTTGTTGCCTTCAATGGTATAAGGTGCATCCGTTTCATCGCCCTGCTTGTAGTAGTTCTTAGGGTTGTTCGTTAATGTATATGAAACGGTATAGGTCTTATCGTTGGTAGAACCTGTATTCTCACCTGTAAATGCATAAGAGAACGATTGTCCCTGTTTGCTTGGTCTTGCTGATACAATCACTGGCGAAGCAGTCCACTTGAGGTTCCATGAATCAGGATCGCCATTCTCACCTGTAATGTTGAGGTTAACTTCATCACCCACCAAGAGGTGGAAATCGTTCGCACCCTCATACTCGTTGAAGTTCGTCACCGTGTCGGGTGCAGCAAAAACTTCTACCGTATAGGTATTTGTCACTTCCAACCAATTTTCGCTACCTCCGCTGGGTAAATTAACCGTATTCGTCAAGACATATTCTACTTGATATTCCTTAGCCTCAGAGGGTGTGAAGGTTGTCACGCCCTGACCAAGGCTCTCACCATCAACGGTTATGCTATAATGCCAACCATCTGTAAATCCACCGCCATAAGTATTCATGGTTGCAAAGTCAATGCTTTGACCTTGATACAAGGCATAGACATTGCCATCATTGTCGGCATTCAAGTGGCGGTCAACATTGGTATGTGTTGGCGCAGCAAACACATTTAATACGGGGATATCGCTTTTAGTGCTTGTGTACCACACTTCGGTGTCCAGCAAAGGATTCACGCAAGTCACTGCAAGTTCATGCGTATATTCGCCCTGTGCATTAGCCACATAATTATATTGAGAAGAATTGCTCACCACAACATCGTTGCGCTTCCATGAATACTTCCATGTACCATAATCGCCTGCATTAGCCACAGTCACTGAATAGTTAAAGCCATTAGCGACCTTGCCCACATAAGTATAACTCTCGTCAGCTGTAGGCAAGTTGTACGTAAGCGAAGCGCTTGCGGGATTTTGATACACCCTGAGCGTGTTTGAGAAATCATCTTCATACCACACCGTGCGACCATCGGGCGCAACGTTCTTCACTTCACAACGAATCACCTTGTTGGTTGCCGTAGCACCATTGGGATCGTACGTATAAGTATCGCTGGTTGCTGCATCAACGTTATCAACAGACCATGTCACGGTCCAACCCTCGGGGTAAGCCAAACTGCGATTCAGCGTCACCGAGAATTCACGCGCCAAACCATTGACATAGGTTGCCAAGCTGGGAATGGTTTGTGTGTAAGGATTTGTGGGGCGTTCATAGATATTGAACTCATCAGAAGCATCTGTCGTTTTTGTAAACGTCACCTCGGTTGCTTCCACGTCTGCCCACAAGGTTGTGTTGTCGTTGCGCTTGTATTCCTTGTAGGTAAACACAGCCTCATAGCTTAACGTTTGCTTGGTACCTACCTCAGGTGTAAACTCATCTTGGAGTTCCATTTCGTTGTTACTAACATCGTTGGCATCCAAGGTTTCCACCAACGTACGAGCGCCATTGTACACACGATAGACCTTGCAATCCTGGAAATCACCATACCACAATTGGTCTTCGTTGTCTTCGTCCAACGCTTCCTTGACATACGAAACTTCAAAAGTCAACTCCGCACTCAGTTCCGCGCCATCAATGGCATGCGCATTGTCAACCGCCTCGTAAGAAGAACTACCCGTCAAGGTTGTTTTACCCAACTCGACAGTATTGCTTCTGTCTTCAGCTTGGGCATGTGCACCTATTCCATATGCAGAAAACGCCAGAAAAAGGGCACCGCTTAACATTTTTGTTTTCATAACTGCTTTTATGTTTTTATTTATATTTATAATCAACACAGTGACTCTTCGCAAGGCATGCAAAAAGCCAATATGATACAATACGGCAAAATATATGCAAATTTAAAACACTTTTTTACAAAATAGCCCATATTTAAAAAAAAGACTTAATTTTTATAAATTATTTAACAATATCCAACACTACACATAACATTTTGCATCCCAAAGTCACTAAATGAGAATGAATTATATGGCTTCTATACAACAAAAACTCAGCGAAGCGGCACCTTGTAAAAAGGAGCGTACTTCGCTGAGTTTTTATTCGTAAGTTATGTTCTAATCCAAGCGCAACATAAACTAAGGCACATATACTTTTACACCGTTGATGATGTAAATACCCTGGTTCAGTTTGTTTAGGTCACGTTTGTGCTTCAGCACAGTGAGGAATTTACCATCAAGCGTATAAACCTTAAGTTCGGTTTTGCCATCTGCTAACACATCGGTAATTGCATCAACCTTGTTTATGGTGCCGTAAACATTGAGGTTTTGCGCTGGCATAGTTTCTGGAATTTCAATATCCCAACCACTAAACGTTTCGCCTTCACCTAAAGCTGGCTCATAAGGTTTAATCTTATCACCATAAGCAAGAGATTCCGATAAGATGGCTTCACCATTCACATAGTATATGATTGTGTAGATGTTGACCTCAAATTGTGCTTCGTACGTCACATCGTGAGCTGGCACTGTAGCATCAACCTCTGGCGACCACCCCAAGAAGGTGTGGCCTTCGCGCTCAGGATCTTGTGGCGGTGTGATGGTTGTGCCGTAGTCCAACATAACAGACATCAATTCCTCGCCTTCGCTGATAAAGGTAACGCGATATTGATTCACCTGCCATTGCGCCGTGATTGTGAGATTAGAAGCAGGCATGGTTGCAGGAATTTCGGTATCCCATCCCAAGAAGGTGTAACCCTCGCGTGTTGGTTCGGCAGGCGCCGTTATGGGCGTTCCATAATCCTGGGTAATTGCAGGAATATCAGTTCCGCCGTTGCTATCGAACGTAATGGTGTATTGATTCACTTCCCAAAGAGCCGTGATTGACATATCCTCAGCAGGCATCGTGGCAGGCACTTCCTTATTCCATCCCACGAAAGTATAACCCTCTTTTGTGGGGGTTGGCGCTACGATTGTCGTGCCATAATCCAGCGTGATGCGCTCAATGACCTTACCATTGCTTACCCTGACGGTGATGGTGTATTGATTCACTTGCCATTGCGCCGTGATTGACATATCCTGGGCAGGCATCGTGGCGGGCACTTCCTTATTCCATCCCACAAAAGTATAACCCTCTTTTGTGGGGGTTGGCGCTACGACCTCCGTGCCATAGTCCTGCGTGATGCGCTCAATAATTTTACCATTGCTTTCCTTGAAAGTGATGGTGTATTGATTCACCTGCCATTGTGCGGTGATCACCATATCCTCGGCAGGCATTGTTGTGGGCACTTCCTTATCCCAACCTAAGAAGGAGTAGCCCTCGCGTGCTGGGAGTGGAGACGTCACCTCGGTGCCATAATCCTGCGTGATTTCCTCAATAATGCCACCATTACCATCATCGAAAGTGATGGTGTATTGATTCACCTGCCATTGTGCGGTAAGCGTAAGGTTGTAAGCAGGCATAGTACTGGGCACTTCTTGATCCCATCCTAAGAAAGTATGACCTTCTCTCGCAGGATCTTCAGGTTGTTCAATGGGTGATCCGTATTCCAAAACCATACTGGAGATGACTTCGCCATTGCTGTCGAGGAAGGTTACGGTGTAGGCATTCGTTCCCCAATTAGCCTTGACATAAACGTCGTTTGCTGGCATCGTTTCAGGTAACTGCGGCTCCCAGCCCAGGAAGGCGTAACCATCCTTCACAGGTGCTGTTGGTTCATTTACAATTGTACCATAATCCAGGGTAATTGGTTCAACAGTTGAGCCTCCATCTGAATCAAAATAAATGGTATATTGATTCACCTGCCATTGTGCGGTATAGGTAATTCCGCCATTAGGAACAGTAGCTCCGTCTTCAAGTGCGGGATCCCATCCGATAAAGGTATGACCTTCTTTTTCTGCCACTTCAGGAGCTTCAATGGGCGCTCCTTCTGGGAGGTAATCAACAGTGGTTACGCCATCCACATCAAAAATTACGGGATAGGTTTTTATGTTAGATTCAAAATGCGCCACTAAGGCAACGGTTGTGTCGGCCACGAAAATGTATGGATTGTCGTAAACCACAAGCGTATCGTTGTAAGTCCAATGCGTGAACTTATAACCGGAATTAGGAGTAGCTGTGGCTTTAATCACAGGGCAATATCCAACATTTTCAACATACTGCTCACCTTCCGATACATACGTTGCACGACCAGCCTGCTCATCGGCACTCGCCACAAACACCTTATTCGCGTGGCGAGCCTGACAATAAGCCTCATATGCTGCTTGCAGACGTGAAATATGGGTTTCGGCAGCCTGGCCTGCAGAGAGTGCTTCCTCGGCCTGTGCCAGCGCTTCGAGCAATGCGCCGTTAACCGCTTGCGACACGGCGCAGTTTGGCGAAAGCCCTTCGTTCAAGGCAGCACCTTCAAAGAGCGCCCATTCTGCCGCCGAGAAGTAGGTGTTAAGATCTCCATTAATTGCCTTATAATGCTGGAAGCGCAAATATCGGTATTTGCCGCCCAGCAGGGCGCAGCCTGTGCCAACATAACCATGGCCCGTGTCGCTGCCCCAGTCCATAACAATGGGCTGGCCGTTATCGTCAGTTGCAACCGTGCCGTCGTCATTGCGTTCGCAAAGATCAATATTGTAGGTCATGCGCAACATTGCGACTTCCGCCCAGTCGTCATCTTCATGGTTGCGTCCAAAGACCTTGGCTTCGCCAAAACTAAAGTTAGCATTATGCTCCGTGGTGCGTGTGCGGCGCATCATTTTCACGGAAATAGCATCAAGCTCATTACCTGCGCCAAGGTCCACCTCAAAGTAATGCGGATAAGCCGCTTCTCCCGCCCAATAGGTATGGCCATAAGTGGTGGGGTCGCCATCAAGCATACCCGGAATGCCCGAACCGTCTGATGGGTGGATAACATCCTCCCCTTTGTCATTGACAGCCTTGATCTGTACGTCGGTTGTGTTGTCAAACAAGCCGTGAGATGTAAAATCATCATCCTTAGTACATGCCGCAGCTGGATTGTAAACAAAACCCGTGTTGTAATAGTCGCGAATGCTACTCACCAATTTACGCAAACGCTCATTGATGTCGAACTGAGCAACTTGATCGCGGATAGCATCAACTTCTTCTTGAGCCACAGGATAGAGGAACATCATGTTACCTTCGTCCCAACGCGCATTCCACTTAATAATGTAGTTCTTACTGTGGTTCTGAACATTCCAGGCAGCACAGTAAGGACAACCGTCATCACCTGTACATTGACCCTTAGATTCGTGAGTGTAGATGTAAACAGTACCAGGGATAACTGAGAGGTATTCGAATACATAAACAGCTGCCTTATCGCCAGTTGTAAATGTCATTTCTCTGTTACCAGAGAGAAAAGCAATTACGTTAGTAGCCCACTTGCTTGTACCGTAGTTCTGGATGTAATAAGCATTTTCCTTTGGTTCGTCGAAAGCATCAAGAACATCTGCTTCAGCAGCAGGCTTGAAGTACCAAACGTACTTAGAAGCTTCAAGCGTAAGCGTTTCAGGACGTTCATAGGCCTGCACGCGGATGGCTCCTTCTTCATCGAAGACAAGACCAGCCTCACCTAATCCAGAAGAGATTCGACGGTTAGGCTGAATGTAGTAATAACCTTCGCGCATTTCATGGAGCACGAGATTAGCCATTGCTTCCTTCATCTCTACTAGGATTTCTTCAGGATCGCCGACACCATCGAGTGCGTAAGCTTCATACTTAGCGTAAACTTCCCGAACTGCGTTGACAGAAGCTTCTTCGTATTGACCAGGACAGTCACCTACG
The DNA here is from genome assembly GCA_017628775.1 of Bacteroidaceae bacterium. The sequence continues at coordinate 23,911 of JAGBYN010000111.1, forward strand.
TAGTAGTTAACAACACCTTCGGGGAAATGTTCATTCATGTATTCATCAAGGATTTCGCCAGCGCTCATTTCTCTTGGTGTATAGATAAACCATGCGTTTTGACCGTGGGACGCGAACAAAGCGTAATCTCCTGCCGTTTCAAGATAGATGGGGTTTGTGCCCCAGTCGTTCGTGTGCTTATTCATCAAAACGAATGTGCCGTCAATCACGGTTTTGTTTTGAATTTCTTCGTAATAATCTTCGCCTTCACCTTCGTCCGTCCACACGCTCCAGTTATACCAATAATCGTCATCACCATTGGTTTTTCTATAGCGCGTTTCAGCGAGCTTCACCGTCCACTTTGCTGCTTCATCCACATTTGAGGTTGTAAAGATATAAGGTTTACTGTAACCCAACATGTCGGCGCCATCATAATCGCCAAAAATCTGCTGATCCATAACGTATTCGCCTGTTGCAACGAACATCAAAGCATAAAGTTCGTCGCCACTTTCGCTTTGTTCACCAACAGAAACGAACGTCACCATGGCAGCATCAGTCGCTGTACGACTAAGGTAGTTCCATGAATCCTGCGTGAAATAGCGTCCCTTGTCATTATAATCAACATCGGCTACCAAAAGATATTCCACACCTTCTTCAATTTCATACACCTTCTCATCGTGGCGGAACTGCTGGGCATGCGCCTGCTGCACCATCAACGTTACAATGCCCAAGATGAGCCATTGAAAGAAAATCCTTAAGTTTTTCATTATCTTTACATTTTTTCAATTTTGAGTGCAAAATTACAACATTTTTAAGAAACAGAAAGAGAAATCAACAGGCAAATGCACAACACGTGCTTACTTGCTGATTTCTCACATCTATTTTTGCAGCACAAAGAAAACGAACCGCTAACGATTAAAACCCGGGAATCACCCAATAAAGCGTTGGAAGCAAAAGCAAAGCACCAACAACAATCAGGAACAGAATAAACTTCCAAATAAACCTCACCCACTGCTCGTAAGGTATCTTGGCAATTGAAAGCACAGCCATCAACACGCCTGAACAGGGCGTGATCATATTGGTGAAACCATCGCCAAACTGAAAGGCCAGCACGGTGGCTTGACGCGACACGCCTATCATATCAGAGAATGGCGCCATGATGGGCATCGTCACTGCAGCCTTTGCTGAAGCCGATGGGATAAACACATTGATAAAACTTTGAATGCCATACATCGTGAACAAAGCACCCTCGCGCCCCGTATCTTTAAGGGCATCCGCCATGGCATTGAGCATGGTGTCGATAACCTCGCCTTGCTCTAAAATCACAATCAAACCTGCCGCAAAACCAATAATGAGGGCTGCAGAAAAGATATCCTTGGCACCTGCCATAAACTCCTGAGCAATGGTATCGGCTGAATACCCCGCACAATAACCTGAAACAAGGGCCAAGCCCATAAACAAAGCACAGATTTCTGGAAGATACCAGCCATAACCCATCGTGCCCACCACAAGAAACACGATACTAAACAAAAGCAAATTCAGAATAAACAAACGTGCGGAAGCACGCAATGCCAAGAAAGAAAAGAGCACAAAAGTGGCACTCACGCCCCACAGCAGATAAGGCATGACGTATTGCGACTGACCAATCTTCACCACACACGAAGCAGCACACTGCACACAGCAACCCAGCAAGAGCAACGACAACACAGCCAAGCACGTCCATGAACGCTTCTTTGCCACGCTTTGATTAATAGTTGCGGCCATATCCTTTGCTACGTCGGCTGTATGCTCACCCTCATCGCCCGTTTGAGCGGGTTGTAGCTTGTGGCGCGAAGCATACCACAACACAAAAACAATGGCAATGGTCATCAGCAGTCCCCAACATGCAGTGCGGTATTCGATGCCCGAAAACAAAGGGAGCCCAGAAAGATCCTGAGCAATACCAATGGTAAAGGGATTGAGCATGGCACCGGCAAACCCTACATGGGCGGCTATGTAAACCATGCACACACCCACATATTTATCATAGCCCAAAGACTTAGCCAACGGAATGACCACCGCCACAAAAGCAATGGTTTCTTCGCTCATGCCAAAAACGGCGCCAAACAAGCCAAAGAGCAACATAACGAGCACAATCACAATATTACCGACACCCACATGCTGCACCCATGAATAGCGTTCCAAACGCTTAGTATGAGCAATGAAGCGCATAATGCCATCGTCAACCGCCTTGGTTTGATTGATGATCCAAAACGCACCACCAATAATAAGCACAAAAGCAATGATACCAGCTTGACGGATAAAACCCTCATAAAGCGCAGAAAACACTTGCCACGTTTGCGGTTTACCATTGGGGATCAACCACGTTGAAAGCGCACAAAGCAAAAGTGCGAAAAAGAGAATAACGTAGGTATTGGGTACTTTGATTTTTTGCATAACTACATATTATTTTTTGTCGTTGTTCGAAAGGATTACCCTATTTTTTTTGACTTCTTCACCTTCTTGTTTTTTCTAGATTAAAAAAATCAGTCCTTCTACCTTCTTGTTTTTCTAGAATTAGCGAATTAGAGATTTTTTTCATCAAAGACGCACAGGTAAGAGTCATCTACTGCCCCACCCCGTTGCGTCCATGTTGTTCATCTCAAAAAGAAGGGCGGTTCCTGATTGTCCGCCCCACTACGATCGTTCTTTCGTATTTAAATTTTATTGATATATGCCACAATCCACTGCCCCACCTCACGCGTGCCATAATGTGGCGCACCTTGTACTTGTATTTCTGGGGTGCGCACCTGAGCATCAAGACTTGCACGTACGGCAGCACGCACTAAAGCGGCTTCTTCCGTTAAATTAAAATGCTCAAACAGCATCGCCACCGAAAGGATCTGCGCCAAGGGATTGGCAATATTCTTGCCCTTTGCCTGAGGCCAACTGCCGTGGATGGGTTCAAACACTGGCGTACCTTCGCCTGTTGAAGCTGAGGGCAGAAGCCCCATCGATCCCGTGATGCACGAGGCTTCATCGGTAAGGATATCGCCGAAGGTATTTTCGGTAACCATAACATCAAAGAACTTGGGATCCTGAATCATGCGCATGGCGGCATTATCCACATACATAAAGTCGGTGGTCACCTCTGGATACTGCTCTGCCACCGCCATCGCCACTTTACGCCACAATCGTGACGTGGCCATCACATTGGCCTTATCCACCACGGTAAGGTGGCGACGTCGGCGCATGGCAAGGGCGTATGCCACATGCAGGATGCGCTCAACCTCAGCACGCGTATAAACGCAGGTATCCAAGGCTTTGTCTTCGCCTTCTTCCTTCGTTCCGAAATACATGCCGCCCGTCAGTTCGCGGATACACACGAAATCAGCACCACGCACCAATTCCTCACGCAATGGCGATTGATGGAGCAGTCCTTCAAACGTTTCAATCGGGCGAATATTGGCATAAAGCCTTAAACGTTTGCGCATGGCTAAAAGGCCTTGCTCGGGACGAACCTTGGCATGCGGATCATTATCAAACTTCAAGTCGCCTACAGAGGAGAAGAGTACCGCATCTGCATCACGACACACCTCGTAGGTCGCCTGTGGAAAAGGATCGCCCACAGCATCTATGGCAGCGCCACCCACAAGGGCGGTGGTAAAGGTGATGTGATGATTGAATTTCTGGGCAATGGCTTTCATCACAGCCACGCCTTGTTCTGAGATTTCTGGGCCGATACCATCGCCCGGAAGCACTGCGATATGGAGATTCATAACTGTTTATTTAAGGTAGTTTCTATGAGCGCTATGCCTTAGCGGCGCTGTTCAAAGGCTTTGATTTTATCTTGATGTTCGAGCAGGAAGTCTATATCATCGAGCGCATTCATCAAGCAGTATTTCTTATAGGCATTGAGTTCGAAGGTCTCCGAATGCCCTGTGGCTGAGTTCGTAATGGTTTGGTTGGGCACATCCACCACCACCATCGTTGCGGGATCACTCTGTATCGTTTCAAACAATTCTGCCAAAAAAGTTTCGCTTACCTGAACGGGCAACACGAAATTATTCAATTCATTTTGTTTGTGGATATCGGCAAAGAAACTACTCACCACCACACGAAAGCCGTAGCCACTGAGCGCCCATGCCGCATGCTCGCGACTGGAGCCGCAGCCAAAGTTCTTACCTGCCACCAGGATCTCACCGCTGTAAGTGGGGTCGTTGAGCACGAAGTCGGTTAGCGATCCATCCGCAGCGTAGCGCCAGTCGCGAAATAGATTTTCGCCAAACCCTTCTTTGTCGGTTGCTTTAAGGAAACGTGCGGGGATAATTTGATCGGTATCCACATTTTCCAGGGGAAGAGGTATGCACGTACTCTTTATTATATTGAATTTTTGCTTCATAGTTGGAGGGGAGAGAGTTGAGAGTTGAGAGTTGAGAGAAAAGCCTTCGGCTCGTTAAGAGGTTAAAAGGGACCTAAAGGTCCGTTAAGAAGTTAAGAGGTTAAGAGGAGGCTACGCCTCGTTGAGAGGTTAGGAGAGTTGAGAGGTGTAGGGGCCGATCCCCGTGTCGGCCCGTCGTCAATTCACTCATGAATCGCGCCATTCCGTGTCGGCCCGTCGCCAATCAATGCACCAATTGAGCCATTCCGTGTCGGTCCGTCGTCAATCAATGCACTTATCTCATGTGCTCGTTAAGAGGTTATGATTTTATTTTTCTCACGCAAAGAAGTTTTACAAAACTGAAGGTCGCGCAAGTCTATAACCCAAATGACACGCTAATAATAGTTCAAATCCGCATAGCAGTTGTACTCTGTATCGAACTAAAGGAAGTTGCGCGGATCTGCAATCACGCCGCACACAGCTGCTGCGGCAGCCACGAGCGGACTGGCCAGGCATGTACGCGCACCTGGACCTTGACGGCCCTCGAAATTTCTATTGCTTGTTGACACCACGAGCTTACCCGCGGGCACCTTGTCGTCGTTCATACCCAAGCATGCCGAGCAACCGGGCTGACGTATCTCAAACCCTGCGTCAAGCAACACCTGATCAAGACCTTCGGCTTTGATTTGTTCGACCACCTTCCACGAACCGGGCACCAGCCAAGCCACAACGTGCTCTGCCCTCCGACGCCCTTTCACCACCGAGGCAAACGCTCGGAAATCTTCAATGCGTCCGTTGGTGCATGCTCCTAAGAACACGTAATCAACCGGTTTACCAAGCATCTTCTCGCCTGCTTTGAATTGCATGTAAGCCAGCGCCTTTTCATCTGAGGCGGTCTTGGCTTCAGGAATCGTCTGGGTGATTCCCATGCCCATTCCAGGATTTGTGCCGTAAGTAATCATAGGTTCAATATCGGTTGCGTCGATCGTCACTTCCTTGTCGAACACGGCGTCGTCATCGCTGCGCAATTGCCGCCATCGCGCCACAGCCTCGTCCCAGGCCTCACCCTTTGGGGCATACGGGCGATGTTTTAAATAATCAAACGTCACGTCGTCGGGCGCCACGAACCCACCACGCGCCCCCATTTCAATCGAGAGGTTGCACAACGTCAGTCGGCCCTCCATCGAGAGTTCACGCACCGCCTGTCCGGCATATTCCACAAAATAGCCTGTTGCGCCACTGGTTGAAATGCGGCTCATGATATAAAGGGCAAGATCCTTGGCGGTGACGCCTGCCCCCAACGAACCCTCAACAGTAATACGCATACTTTTGGGTTTAGTTTGAAGGACGCACTGCGAAGCCAATACCATTTCCACTTCCGACGTGCCCACACCGAAAGCCACCGCCCCCAAAGCGCCATGCGTGCTGGTGTGCGAATCGCCACACACGATGGTCATACCTGGCAACGACAACCCCTGCTCTGGACCCACAACGTGAATAATCCCGTTATTGGGGTGCATCATGCCAAAATGCGTCAAACCGAAGTCCTTGGCATTTTGTGCCAGGGCATCCACCTGCTTGCGCGACACGGGGTCGGCTATCGTCTTATCCTGATCATGCGTGGGCGTATTGTGGTCGGGCATGCAGATGATGCGCTCGGGGCGAAAGCACTGAATGCCACGCCCGCGCAATGCAGCAAAGGCTTGCGGGCTAGTCACCTCATGGCAATACAAACGATCAATGTAAAGTTGCGTAGGGCCCTCCGTGATTTGCTGCACCACGTGGGCATCCCATATTTTATCAAAAAGCGTATTCATGGTTTTATCGTTGAGCGTAAAAACATAGCGCCTTAAACGCACGTCGTTTTTTTTATTCTGGAGCTGAGGGTTTACTTTTTAAACTTGTTAATACAATCCACATAGGCTTCAGCACTTGCCGCAATGATGTCGGTGTTTGCACCGAAACCGTAATAGAAGTGCCCATTGTATTCCACTTGCATGTGCACCTTGCCTATATCGTTCGAACCACGACTGTTGGCCTGGATAGTAAATTCCTTCACAATGATCTGTCGGTGAATAATTTTGCGTATCGCATTGATGGCGGCATCTACAGGACCGTTGCCGTCTGCTGCACTCGAGAATTTCTCGCCCGCAATGTCCAGCGTTACGGCAGCCACGGGGCGCACGCCCTGTCCGCTGGTCACCTGCAGATAGTCCAATTTAATGGCATGCGAGTTCTTGCGTTCCTCGCCCGCCAACACCAGCACATCGTCGTCCGTCACCTCCTTTTTCTTGTCGGCCAGCGCCAAGAAATTTTCGTAGATAGCATGAAGCTTATCGTCGTCCACATCCACACCCAGTATCTCCAGGCGGTGTTTGAGCGCAGCATGGCCCGAACGGGCCGTCAGGATAATTGAATTTTCATCAATGCCCACATCCTTAGGGTTTATAATCTCATAGGTCTCAACATGCTTTAAGATACCATCCTGATGAATGCCCGACGAATGCGCAAAAGCATTACGCCCCACAATCGCCTTATTGGGCTGTACGGGCATGTTCATGAGCGATGAGATCAAGCGACTCGTTGCGCAGATCTTCTGCGTATTGATGTTCGTTGTGATATTTAAATCGTGGTGGCACTTCAGGATCATAGCAATCTCTTCAGCGCTGGTGTTTCCCGCGCGCTCACCAATGCCGTTGATCGTCACTTCCACCTGGCGTGCCCCGTTTATCACGCCCTCGAGCGTACACGCCGTGGCCATACCCAGATCGTTGTGGCAGTGGGTTGAAATAATCACGTTGTCAATGCCATCCACGTGTTCCTTGAGGTATTTAATTTTCTGTCCGTATTCATGGGGCAGGCAATAGCCAGTCGTGTCGGGGATGTTCACCACCGTCGCACCGGCCTTGATCACCGCCTCAAGCACGCGCGCCAAATATTCATTGTCGGTGCGCCCAGCGTCTTCGGCATAAAATTCAACGTCCTCCACATAGCGCTTAGCATACTTCACCGCACGCACAGCGCGCTCAATAATCTCATCGCGATTGGAGTTGAACTTATATTTTATGTGCAGGTCGCTCGTACCGATACCAGTATGAATGCGCTTATGCTTGGCGTAAGCCAACGCCTCGGCAGCGCAATCAATGTCTTTCTCCACAGCGCGTGTCAGCGCGCAAATCGTAGGCCACGTCACAGCCTTTGAAATTTCAATCACACTATTGAAATCGCCAGGACTCGACACGGGGAATCCTGCCTCAATAACATCCACGCCCAAGGCTTCCAACTGACGCGCCACCTGAATCTTCTCTATCGTATTCAGCTGGCAACCTGGAACCTGTTCGCCATCGCGTAATGTCGTGTCAAATATATATAAATGATCTGCCATAGTCTTGAAAGTTTTTGTTGTGTGTTCAGTGCCATAAAAAAACGAGGAGGGAAAGCGCATGCGCACAAGGCGCCTAAACCACGGCGAAGAACGCCGCACCAACAGCCTGCCCCAACGCGCTTCTTTTCAACGCGCATTTTTTATTTTGCAAAAATAGAAAACATTTCCCTTACCGCAAGGCTAACGCGTAGATATTTTACACGTTAAACCCCACAAAGCAAGGTCCTTGATACAGAAAATGGAGTAGGAGAACGCTGTCCCCTACTCCATTTTTTTATTTTAAATTCTCAAGGAATATTTTTTCCAGGAGGGCTTTATTAAACGCTTCGTTCTCTTGTTTGGTGAGCGTTTGATAAATCATTTCGAGGAAATCTGTGCCTTGGAGTTCCATGACGATGTAGTTGGTGTACTTGCCATCGTCGGATTTATGCCATTGGTCGCACACGATGGTTGCGCCCTTGATGGTTTGGCTCACCAGGATCTTGCTCTTTTCAATGAGCAAAGACTTTGAGATGTTTGAGTCGGCATCCTTGAGGGCTGCAGCGTAATCTTCGGTGGTGGTTTCAACGGTCTTGGCGATTTGCGCGGCGATCTGCGCTGATGCGGCAGCCATGGCTTTCTTGCGTGCCGTTGACTGGTCGTCCGATGTGCCTGAAGCCCAAGCGCTGAGTGCGCCTTCGGGTTTGACGTATTCGCTGCATGGCATAACGAATGTTTTTTCCTTGCTCTTGGCTACTTTATTTGTTGCGCAACCTGCGACTCCCATTAACAGCGTTAGTGAAAGTGCCCAAAATAAAATCTTTTTCATCGTTTTAAGGTTTTAGTGCCATAAAAAACAAGTTGCTTCGCTTTTGTTGGCTTTAGTTTTTTATGGGTGGGTTCTACGAATGTTCCATGTTTGTTTATTATGGCAACGTGACAACTTCTTTTTGTGGACTATAGAAGATGGGCCCCATCATTAATACATTGGCATCGTGCCTTTAAAACATGGTGTTTAACTTCTCAAGTTGCTTTGGGAAATTGCGCTTCACGCGCTTCATCACTTCATTGATGCACATCTTCATGGTTTCCTCTGCCGTCTTGTTGGTGGGCACGAGCACCTTGACTTGCTCTTCGGAGTAATCGAGCAGGAGGGCTTGCGTTTTGTTGTTGTACACCTTCATCACAACGGTACAATAGCAGGTGTTGAGGTCGTATTTGCCTTTCACGACCTCGCCCATATCAATCTTTGAGGAGAGGTCAATGAAGCAATCGGCTGCATCGGGATCCTCAATAAGGGTGAAGTGGTCGTTGGAAACGATCTTGCCCAGGTAGTGCTCAATACCTTCAAGGTCGTTTTGCTCATTGAGGTAAAGGTAGGCTGTCTTGGGTTGTGCTGCCAAGGTGAGCACGACTTTTGCCGAGGGCCACGTTTGCGTTTGCAGGAGTTTGCGATAGGCTTTGGGGAGACCGTCCATAAAACTGTCGTCGATGGTGATGCGAATTTCCTGAACCTGCTGCTTGGAGGTGATGTTGGTGATGTAAAACTCTGAGGTGCCGTTGAAGTCGGTTTCGATGGCTGGCGAGATAGCACCACTACCGGTCACGAATGCGGCTTTGAGTTTTACGTTAGGAATGACCACATCGTTTCTTGACAAGCAGGCAGCAATGGGCTTTGCCACGGGCTTAAAGACTTCGCCACTGATGTTTGCCTCGTTGGTCGTGATGGCCAAACCGCTGAACACGTTGATATAAGCGTCGAAGAGCTCGGCAGGCACATCGACATGCTGCCCCTCGATGGTCGTTGTGAGATTCATGAACAACCATGGTTCAACCGCATCCAAGCCTTTACCGTAAAGATGCAGGGCTTGCGTTAAGTTCACGTTCTCCTCTGCGGCACGACCCTTTACCAGGAAGTCGGCTGCCTTGGTCAGAACGGCGGTGCGTTGCTTTTCAGCGTTCTTGGCATAGAGTTTCTTGTCAAGCGTATAGTACACATAATACTTATCTGCGCCCTTATAGCTATCCTGAATTTCAGCGCCTTCGATCCATGCCGTCATGCTGTTGACGATGGTTTCTTCAAAGAGTTGGCGCGAATTGCCATCCACGTCCACCGTGTGCAGGAAGGATTCGTTCTCGACCTTTGTTGAGATCTGCGCGGCGATGTCTGCCAAGGCGTTTTGCGCTGCCACCTGCATATAATTATCGTCGGACAACTTCGCCATACCGATGCCGATGTAGGCTTTGCTGGACACGGGGCGTTGCTCAACCCATTCGGGTGCCTGGGCTTTAATTATTGAGGCGTGAAACACAAAGATCCCAATCCATAAAGCCCTTAAATAATTTTTAAGCGATTGTTTCATCTTCATGACGTTTTTTTTGTTTTTGATTATTGGATGGACACGATGGTAATCATCATATTGTTGCCTTCGGTCACAAATTCGGTTTCCACCCCTACTTTATAGAGGGCGTCGCACAAACGACCCGCGAATTTTTCGGCATTCATGCGCTTACCACGTTCGTCGAGGCGGGGGATAAGCACATCGTCGAACACGGCCGACTCAGCCACAATGCCCTGGCTGTGGTATTCGCCGTTGTGGGCATTATCGTCCAACCACTCTTGAATGACGTCGGACAAGCGACGACCATTGTTGCAGCGGTCGCGCATCGTGACCATAGAGCCATTGCGCACTGAGAACTGAATCACGCCGCTGGCGGGCTCGTTGAAGTTCTTTTGGATTTGCTTAAGGAAAGCAGGGAGGTAATCCTTCACGGCATAGGCACAGAGGCGACCAACGTCGGTGGTTTGAAAACGATTGGTCCAGCTGTTTTCCGAACCCCAGATATTATCGGTGGCGGTTTCATAGGCCGTCATGATGACCGAAACGCTTGAGCCATTGGCGCTGATGTTTTTCTTTAAATCAACCACGACATAAACATCGGCATCTGAACTCATGAGCAGTTGTTTGTTATTGGAATCTGCAGCGTCGGCCGACTCTTCGTAAAGCGAACGTCGGTTGGCACTCTTGCCGCTCGACATGATATTTTCGGTTTCGATGTTCAGATTTTCAAAACCCTTTTGAACTTCCGATACTGCCACACGCAAATCACGGTCGTGCTCCAGCACGGCGGTGTAGCTTTCGCCGTCCTTAGTGTAGGGCACAACGATGATTTTAGGATTTGAGATGGCTGTGGGAGGCGTTTCGACCTTCTTGTTGCCACCGGTGTTTTTCTTTACGTCGTTGATTAATTGGCGAAGACGCACGGTCACCTTGTAAGAGCCCTGGTACTTGCCCGCAATCTTCTTGGGTTTCGCAGCTTCCTCAGAAGAGATGACATAGGCCACATAACGCGAAGCGCTGTTAAAAAACGAATTGGTATATGCCGGGGTTTCATTATACACCAAGGGTGAACCATCATTTACGCCTTCCACGCCTGTAAACATCAACGTGTGGAACAACGACTTTATGGCATTTTCTTCCACAGCTTTCTTTTCATCGGCAACGCCCGAAGTCACGAATGTAGCATTAATGCCGCTTTCGGATTCGAGGCTTACTATTTCAAGATATTCTTGTGCCTTAGCGCCTGCGACTGCAAACATGAATAGCACAATGGTTAAAATCTTTTTCATAAAATTCTGGAGTTATAAAAGTTTGGAGGTTAAGCAGCCTGTTTTTTATTGTACGCTCAGGCGCCCTTCAAAATAGTTTGGCACAAACGCATAGGCTGAACATCATCAAAAGCATGGATTTTCTTGATGCGTTTATTTTCATTTTTTAAAGCCAAAGCCTTTAAACAAATCGTCCACGACATTCTGCAACAAGGGAGCTCTTGTCTGAACAACTTTTAATTTCGGTGTGTTTTCATCGCTCATGGCATCTTCCATATAGCGATCCATGGCCTGCTTGACGCGTTGTTCGCCAGATTCGACTTCACAATAGGACACGTCCTCCGACGCTTCAATGATTTCAAGGCGTCCGATCTCTGTTTCGATCAATTTACCCACACGTCTTTTAACTTCATAGATGGTGAAGTTATCGCCATTCTTGGCGCCATGCATGGTACCTAAATCAATGTAGCAATGCGTGAGTTTTTTCTTTTTGATGACAAAATCCTCAGCATAGACTTCGCCCTCAAGTGCGAATTCATCAGTCACAAAATACTTAATGTCGCCTGAAATGGCTTGAATCGTCTTAGACTTTGCTGACTCATAACTTTTGAATTCGTCAAGGAACTTACCCACGTCGCCACCGATTTCTGTGGGGGCATGGTTGAATTTCTTTGATGCCACAGTGGTCATAGTTTTCACGTCGGAAATCGTAACGCTGTAGGTCAGTACGCAGGTGTATTTCTTCTTGTCGCCACTGACTTTTTCATGCACCTTGCAAGCCGTTACTTGACCTTCCAAGATCAAGTTGTTCGATTTTCTGACGATCAACTCATTGCGTGCAACTGAGTCGTTCATGGCCAAATCGCTTTCGCGGTCCATCACTTCCTGAAAGAGTGCTTTCTGTGTTGCTTCATCATAGAGTTCAAAACGTTGCGTCTCATTAAAAGCACTAATGACAGCGGCCTTTATCTTTTTAAAGTCGTCGACCGAAACACTATCAGCTTTCACAAATTCTTTAATCAGCATTCTGGGCTTTTGCGCCATCAATGAAGGTGCTGCAACCAGGGCTATGCATAAAGTCATTATGCCAAACAGGGCTGCTCGTAAAAATTTATTCTTCATATTCTATTTAATTAGGATAGGTATTGAACGCAAAAGCATCGTAGAGGCATCTAAAAAGATGACTCGGCTTCAATCTTTGCTTTTCACATACACGATCATTTTATTTTCTCGTCGTTTACAACTTTGCTTTTGCTTCAGCGTGCCCCATTCCGGCAGCTTTCTTGAAATATTGACGGGCCTTCATGGCATTCTTCGCCACAGTGCCACAGCCTTGTTCGTAAATAATGCCCAACATATAGTTAGCGTCGGCGCTACCTGATGCTGTAAACTTCTTAACAGCGTCTAACCCTTCTTCTGCTTCATAAGCCTTCATGCCTAATTCAAAGTTCACGTCTTTCTTAGGCGCAGCGGGCTCCTGAGCTTTTTCCGCCGCAGGCTTTGCCTCTTCCTTTTTTGCGGGAGTGGGTGCAGCGTCCTGCTTCACGGTTGTCGTGGTTGTTTCCACCTTTGCTGGCACTTCTGTCTGTGCGGGTTGTGCTTCCTGTGTCTTATCTTCTCCTGCACTGAACATAAAGAAGGCAATGGCGCCCAAAACCACAACGGCACCAATAATACCGCCAATCATTCCTGCGCCAGCGCCACCACTGCTCTTGCTTGCGGCAGGCGGTGCAATAGGTTCATTCATACGCAGGCTACCCACGCCCTTTGCTGCTTGCTTGGGTTCTTCGGGCTTCGCCTTGGGTGCTGGCGTTTGGGTTTGTGTGGCTGTGGGCGTTGGCTTTACTGGCGGTGTGGGGTTCACCGCAGGCGCAAATTCAGCTTCAATAGCTTTTTGATGATCTTCCACCTCAAGTTCCTGTGCCTTGCGGTTCATCATGCGTCGTGCAGCATCGCCAATATGGCCATTTGAGGCATAGAACAATTCCTGATAAGCCATGCGATACTCTGCCACAGCTTTCTTCTCGCACGTCGTGCAGCGGTTCTTGCCTTTCACCTTGCAGTTAAAGCAAATGCGCTTGCCACATTGGGGGCAACGGGCATGTTTGCCCTCAAAGGGATTACCACACACTTCGCAGAACTCGGGTTCGTCCTTACCGCCCATAACAATGGTGGTGTTGTTGTGCACCGTTGAATTGTCGGTTGAAGTCACTGTGTTGTTGACATTCGACGTTGTGCTCGACACTGAATTATCGACCGAACTGTTGTCGATAGCTGTGTTGGAGGTGTGCGTTGTGGTTTTATTGATACTTCCCATCACATTGTTGTTGGCCATGGCATCATCGCCTAAATCTTCATGCGAAGCGATAGCCGCGGCATTGCCACCAGCCATAACATTCTGTTCTTGTGCCTGGGGTTTTGTCAGCGTTGCCCCGCAGTTGGTACAAAATGCAGAAGAGGGATCCATTTCCTTACCGCATTCTGTGCAAAATATCTTTTCTGCCATATCTTTGTTTTTCTCTGATTAAAATTTGTGATCTAAAAAGTAAGGCGTTCATTCAATGCTCATAACAAGCCAAAGCCTCACATCCTGTTCTTTATTTGCTTTCGTGCCTGCTTCATCATCTTCTTAAACAATGCCGATGTTGGTTGGGCTTGGGGCGCTTTCACCGCAGGCTGCGTCTGAACATACAAAGGCTTCAATGTTTCAAAAGGATTATGGAATGCTGGGGTGTGCAACATGCCAGCGTCATCCATCACTTCTTCTACGCAAAAGAGATTTGCGTGTGCCTCGTATGTACCAACCGCCTTAACCGTTTGTCCGTCAAACGCCATCAGGAACTCATCGTCCTGAGGTAGTTGGTTGGCTGTGTATAAGCGGTAGGTTTCGCCTTCAGGCGTGGTGAGGTTGGTGGCCTGTCCTTCCGACTTTGTTCCTTTGCCCACAAAAGCAACTGATATTTTCCCTGTAATTTCCATCCTTACAATTAACTTAAGGTCTGTTGACTAAAGTAATTTTTGACCGCATTCTTCGCAGAACATGGTACCAATTTCATACGCTGCGCCACAATTGGGGCAAGTTGACGATGCGCTCTTTGGAGCAGATTCTGCAACAGGCGCTTGAACGGGTTGCGGTTGGGGTTGAACGGGTTGTGGCTGAGCATTATTTGCTGCAGCTTGCACATTGTTGCGTGTCGTATAATCCAGGGCTCTATCATAAGCCGTGTCCATACGTCCTTCCTGGCGACGAATCGTTGCCTCGCGTTCGCTCAACTGTCGGTTTCTGTCGTCAAGCATATCTTGAGTGCGTTGCGCTTCATAGCGTTCGCGCTGACGATCGTTATTACTGTTCATCGCCATTTCAAACATACGCATCATCATTTCCTTGTTTTCTCGTTCTGCTTGATCCTTAATGGCGCGTTCGCGGTCCACGCGTTCGTTGGCTCTGCGCTCTGCATCCAGGCTGTATTTATTTTCTGCGAAAGCCTTAGCCGCCTCAGCGTCGCCTTGGAGTGCCCAAATCTGTTCAGCTGAAAGATTTTGGGTATTCTGCCACTTCAATCGTTCGATTTCGGCTTCCTTATCCAATTGTGCTTGTTCGCGGCGAGCTTCGATTTCCAATCTCATGCGTTCGCGTTCTGCTTCGTCGCGGCGTTCTGCTTGCTTGGCTTGTTCCTTGGCTTGGTACATCTCCATGAACTGACGGTACTGCGCATTGCGCTTGTCCATCTCCAGCTGTGCGTCACGACGTTTATCTTCATAGTTCATATCACGCTGACGTTGCTCAACGTCCAACGCCGCATTGGCTGCAGCCTTGTCCTTTTCCAAATCCTTGTAGAAACGGCGATCGTCGTAGTCATCACGCAAGGCTTCAATCTCCAATTGTGATTTCACCATGGTTACGGCCTTGTCTATTTCGCCTTGCATGCGCACCTTTTCATAAGCGATACTGTCGTTCAGGCGCATCATCTCAAATGCCATGGCACGCTGGTAGGTTTGCGTTTGTAGTTTTTGACGCAATGCCATGGTTTCTTCTTGGCGAATCAAGCCTGTTCGTGCCAATTCCTCCAATGCGGCATCGCGTTCGCTGTCGTTTGTAGCCTCACGCACGATGCGTTCGTTGGCGAGGAACTGCTTGAATTTAAGCAATTCGTCTTCACGCAATAAGTTATCCTTATTCAGCTCATCCAATTGTCGTTGCAATTCCAAGTCGGTTCTTGCTTCTGCCAAGCGCTGATTGTTTTGTGCATCCACGAGGCGATTTTTAAAGTCGTTCGTGCGTTGCAAATAATCCAACTCTTGTTCTGACAAGTACAACTCACGACTCAACGCGGCAAAGCGATCCAAATCGGCATTCTCTGCCGACACCTCAACCATGCGCACCACATCAACGCCAAAGAAAGCATCCAGATGCTCGGCTTGCAAAGCCGCTTTGATACGGTCGGTCATCACCTTGGGCAAACGGTTGCTGGTGATATCTTCAGCACCCATTACATTTTGAACCACCTGCTTCACAATGGGTGCGAGCTCATCGGTCAGATGCGCTGAATTAACCACGGTGCGTTCGGTTAAGAAATGAACCATGAACTTTTCGTGATCCACAATGCTGAAATAGGCATTGACCCCTACCCCAACATTTAAATGCGGCGTCGCAATCGCCATGGGTTTAAATTCAGCATAGGCTGCGATGTCCTTTTGCTTTTCACCGATCAACAAGGGGAAAGCCTTGTCCAACATCAACACCACAGAGAAAGCAGTGCCTTTTTGTGCGTGTTGGAAAATCGCCTTTTGTTGTTCTTCATAAAGTTTTTCGGCTTCCGAGTCGGCATTCGCTTCTGGCTTGCGACGTGAGAATAAGTTCGTCACCCACTGCCATGAAGTTCTAACAGCCTCCTGGGCCTGTTGGGTGGTTTGCTTTTTGGGTGCCACGAAGTCGTAAGTACCGCCACCTATTGAAGCCACGACAGTGCCATTGGCACGGATATAGGCCTTAACACCGGGTTGCACGATAATGCCTTTCACATCGCCATACGATTCAAACTCCGTTTCATTAATCACACGAGCCAACTGACCTGGCATAATATTCCAGAAGATGCGACCTGTTGCCTGAGCCATATCTGCAGGCATTTGTGATTTATCCTCAACCACGGGTTCTTTAGCTTGCGTTGGTGCAGGCACTTCCTGGCTTGCGCCACACTTGGCACAGAACTTCGCACCAGGTTTCAATGGAGCGCCACATTTAACACAAGCGTTCTCTGCCGCCTGAGGAGCAGGCGCTTGTTCCACCTTAGCACCACACTTGGCACAGAATTTCGCACCGGGTTTCAAGATTTCACCACACTTGGCACAGGTATCTGCTGCCTTTGGTTGTTCTATTTTTGTTCCACACTTAGCACAAAACTTTGCGCCTGGTTTAAGAGGAGTATTACAAGAAGGACAATTCATAATAATCATTCTTTATGACGACAATATTCACTTACTTTCCCAAACGTAAGTCAACTTGCCTTCTGTTGTTGTTTCTACTGCTGTAAATATGGGAAGCTCGGCTTCCGTTGTCTGTGTTTTATACGTCCACTGGTAGGCTTCGGTGCCATCGGCATATTTCACCTTCAACAAGCTGTCAATAGGACGGGATTCAATACCATATTGCTCATAAAGTTGCTGCGACACGATGTTGTGCATTTGCTCGATATTGGCATTCACAGCACTTCTCACACGTTCTAAGATCGACTGTTCTGTGCGTTTGGCAGTGATGATTTCTTCCACCTCACAACCGCAAAGCTCATTTGCATCAAGGAAGGCCTTCACATCCACTGAAGCTGTTTTACCCTGGGTTTGTTTAAACCTCACTGTGGGGTCGCCATACAGGTTAAATTCCACAACAGTCAATGCGGCATGCAGATTGCCCACCTTGGATGCTTTAAGGCACATCATGCGACCGATGTGCAGGGCTTGTCCCACATTATAACCTTCATGCAAAGCTTGAACGAAGCCCGTTGTCAGCATATCAGCATTGCCCAAACGCACTTGTTGCGGAGAGGTTGCATTGCCATCAATTGCGCCCCATGCCACACGCGAAGAACCAACAAAAGCCAACGTTTCAGCATGAATGGCTGACAGAAGCATACTGTGTGCCTTGTCATACCCTATGAAGCGAGCACCGTAGCAGGCCTCAGTCATCACAATATTGGGCATTTCGCAAGTAGTCCATTGCTTCGGCAAGATAGCCATGCAAGCCCGTTTACCATTACGCTCAACGCCCACATAGCCTGCTGTGTTTAACGCATTTGAACCATGCAGATTAAAGAAATAAAGCGAGGCTTTAGGATTAAACACCTGCTCCACATTGTCGGAGGTCACAAATGGCGAGAGCATCAATCTTTGGTAATAACATTCGGGATGTACCTGCCCATCAAGATTGGGCAATGTAGGCATGAGTGTGGTTATGGTCTTTGCCGATACATTCTTCCAGTTGGGGTCGGTCTGCCCATACGTGTGCGACATGGGCACACCCTCAATCGACGCGATATTGCGTTCTAAATATGAGCACAGATCCTCAAAGCTGGCATCTTTCCCAAAAGGCAAGCGCCCCACCCAAAACGTTTGGTCGTAGTTAAAAAGATCTTGACTTTCAAGCAAGGGCCTCATATCCTTGTCGGAAAGATAAGTGTAGAGCAAGTCGGTGTCAATGTCCTTATCGTGGTCATCGTTTGGAATGTAGTGTTTGATGCAAGGCATTGGAATCACCTCATGCCCCCCAACGATAAACAAGTATTCCGAAACCAAACCACCTTTCTTCTCTTCGTGCTCATGCACATCCAAAAGAATTTCAACGTGGTCCCGAACCGTACTCTTATGATTTAAAGAAACCGTTCTTGCACTTTCCCAAAAATGTTTCTTTTTATGAAAAGTGTAGTTACCGGCATCCACCAATTTATAGCGGTAGCCGTAGTTGGCCTTTTGTTCAATATACCATTGTAAAGCCTTATTCACATCATCCTCGCTCACATCCATCGTAGCAGCTAAGCGCGCTATATTGGTAAAGAGAATGGTACTTGAAACAAAATCCGCAGCCTTCTCTTCTGTTGATGAATTAGAAGTGAATATGCCCTTATCTTCATTTTCTTGCTGAAAGTCATCATCAACCTTTGTGCCACACTCAGAGCAAAACAAAAAGCCTTCTTCAATTTGAGTGCCACATTCCGTACAATATCTCATGTCGTATTCGTTTTAAGTTATAAGATGCGAGGTGCGCATTGCGAGAAAGTCCAGAAACTCATCATCACCCCGCAGCAGGTCTTTCGTTAGCGCAACGCTCGCACGTGCTTGTTTGTCATTTACTTCAAATACTTCTCGCGTCGTTCCGACACACGCTTCACATAATTACGGGCTTCGCTCGTATTTAACTTCGTGGTTAAATGGTTGAAGAGCGCATTGTAATTGTATTTGTTAATTTGAGGAAACGCATTGCCTAATTTAGTATTTCCTGTAAATGCACGGCTCACGTTTCCTGCACCAGTATTGTAACTGGCAATCACACACAAACGGCGACAGTCGGGATTTTGAACTTTTGAAAATTGATTCATCAGAATGCGCAAGTATGCTGTGCCCAATTCAATATTCTGCTTTGGATTGTAAAGGTAACTCTTGGTAGGCACCCACTCACGTTTATAAACATACCGATAGGCATCGAAGCCGCCCGACGTGGGCACCAATTGCATTAAACCATAGGCAGGCACCCAGCTCGTGGCCTCAGGATTAAAGCTCGATTCTTGCTCAATCACAGCAAAGATCAAGGGTTGTTCGATTTGATAGATCTGTGAATATTGTGCCACGATATCCTTATAGAGTGCTGCATTCTTTGAAAGATTGTCAGCCACTAAATTCATCTGCACCTGCACCACTGTTCTTTTTTTGCCGTCGTCGCCCTTCACCACCGTTTTCTTTTTCTCGCTCTGTTGCGCCACTGCATTTGCTATTTGTTGGGCTTGATATTTTTCTCGAGCTTTCTTTTGTGCTTCTTCCCTCTTCTTATTCACCGCTGAAGCATCAACGGTGGGTTTACTGGGCAGAACCACTGTTGGCTTTTGCTTGCTTGGGGGCACAACATCTTTTTTCGGCTTGTTGGGCTTATCCTCAGTCTTCGTTTCACCTTGCTGGGGTTGCTGCGCAGGCTGTTCTGTATCATCGGCAGCCACAAGGTCAAGTTCCTGCCCTTTCACCTTGGGCTTGGGCGGTGTGCGTTTCTTCTTGTTTTGCGAAATGGTCTGTGCTACCACCTCGTCTGAAAAGTCATAAGCCGACAAATCAACCAAATCCTGCAAAATAGGTTGCTTCGTTAGCGCACGTTGCTCATCCACCTTTGAAGAATAAGGGCATGACGTACCTCTACTCTCCAGCATATCTTCTATGGCTGATGCCAACTTTTTATTGACCTCTTCTTCGCTTGCATTAGGATCATCCAAAGCCACTTCCACACGCACATCGCCACTCTCAAAATTAACCACAGAACGCTGGGTGCGGTCTGCATTATATTCCACCCATTCTTTCTTGGTGTCCATCACAGTGTCATTACCCCACACCTTTTTAATGGATTTCACATAAGCGCCATATTCTGCACGCATTTGTTTTTCATAGCGTTCAAAATCCTCGCGTGCAGCAGCACTGTAGGCTTCAAAATCGCCCACCGCCTGATCTCTGTATTTTTGAAAGTCCTGACGCAAAGAATCTAAAGATTGCGCTGTGGCAGATGGTGCCAAGAAACAAGTCACGACACCCCACAATATTGAAATAACGATGTTCTTCTTCATACAACGTTGTTTTTGGGGATTGATACTACCAAAGTGCACAAGGAAACGTCGTATTGAGATACTACACATTCCTTATGCCTTGTGCAAACACATACCTGATGTTGCAAAAGTAACATTTTTTTATAAAAAACATATCAAATTGTCATTTTATATTGTCAAAATTAACACAACTGCTATTTTTAGACCCTATTATCAATATTTTGTCGCGTTTTTTAACCTTAAACTGCTGTTTTAAGCACAACAACATGTTTTTGATGACGAAAAATCGGCAAGACGACACCATGTTTAAAGGGTGGAGCAAAGTTCAGCCTCACCCTCAAACATGACGTACACTTAGTAAAAAATAGGTTGCATCACTTTTTAAATGCGATGCAACCCATTTTTTTTACTTATTATGTGTATCAGCAGATGCAGTTTCTTCAACCTGATTTTCGTTCATTTCTTCCTGCATTTCCTGCAATTCCTGCTTTTGTTCTTCCCAGCGTTCACGTGCCAACTCTTGCATATCGGTCACGGTATCGTTTTCGTCCACGATTTCCGTTCCAAGCATGGTTTCAATCACGTCCTCCATCGTCACAATACCACGGAAGCATCCATATTCATCGATAATCACCGAGATATGTTCTTTTTTCTCCAAAAGTGTTTCCCAAATTTTGGACAACGATTCATTTTCTTGAAACGTTAAAATAGGTCGTGCAATTTCAGACAAACGAAGATTAAATTTATCTTCTGAAAGCAACTCCAAAATACTTTGTCGCAACACATAACCTTTGATAAAGTCATCATTCTCCTCATTATAAATAGGAATACGCGAATGCTTGTTGTAGTCGGCATGTTCATAGAATTCCTTGAGGGTCATGCTTTCTTCTGCCATTTCAACCACCGAACTTGGGGTCATAATTTCTCGCGCCGTCATTTCATCCAGCTTCAAGAGGTTTTGAATCATCTTATTTTCCTTTTTCTCAAACACCCCTTCTTCGGCAGCCACGTCCATCATAGCACTCACTTCCTCGCGACTCACCGACAACGATTGCTTGCCCGACGACACCATGCGCGTAATGAATTGCGAAAGGACCACTAAAGGATAAGTCACATACACCAAGAATTGGATCACGCCTGTTACGGGCATCGCCAACTGTCGCCAATATCTTGCACCTACGGTCTTTGGAATAATTTCAGTCACCACCAAAATAAGGAGGGTCATCATGGCTGATGTAAATGCAAACCACTCATCGCCAAAAACGGCATTCGATTGCGCACCAACACCTGCAGCACCCACTGTATGGGCTATCGTATTCAACGATAAAATGGCTGAAATAGGTCGGTCAATATCTTGCTTAAATGCTTTTAAAACCACAGCCGACTTATTGCCCTCATTCTCCTTCATCGTTATAAAGGACATCGGCGTGGAAAGCAACACGGCTTCAAGGATAGAGCAAAGAAATGAAAGTACTAATGCTATTGATAAATACAGGAGTAACAGCCCCATGAAAAATAAATTAAATTAAACATACCGTTGCGCGCTAACCAACGCACAACCCCAAGCGAAATGCGCGCATTTCACTTTTAAACTGCAAAATTACGATTTGCACATCGGAACACAAAGCGAAAGCGCGTTTTTTTAACTTAAAACCAAGAATTTATACAACTTCAAAAAGTCGGGTGATACTGCTTTTCAGCAATACCACCCGACTTTTTATTAATGATTGTCGTTTGA
>JAGBYN010000014.1 GCA_017628775.1 Bacteroidaceae bacterium
CCCTCATCTTGGGGGGAACGCAAAATCTTGTAATCATACTGTAAGCGCTTTTCGTGGCCATTTTGAACTTACAACAGGATCAATGCATGAATATTTATGGTCGCACATCTTTCGGCAGTAAGTCATGTGGCCAAACAGATGAGCGAGACGTTGGCGATAGGTGGTTATCATCGCAACATCAGGGCATAGCATGACGCGTAAAAAGAAAAATGGCGTTTAAAAACAAAAAAAGCAGGGCGAACCTTGGGGTAAAGGAACGTCCTGCTTGTTGTTGAGTTTTATATGTGTGCGCGAAAAAGCGCGTGGTTAGCGCAAAGCTAAGCGTGCTGGTTGAGCTTTACAACGCGTGCTGGTTGAGCGTGGCTATGGCTTTGTGGTACTCCAGCTCAAGTGCGATGCGCTGGGTGAGGGTGTTGAAGATGTCGGCTTGCTCCTGCACGTATTGCTGTAGCGTGATTTCCTGCGCTTCAAGCGCTTGCATGAGCAGGGTTAAGGCTTGGTCGAGCGTGTGGGTGGGCATTTGCTTTAGTGTGAGCTGGAGTTGCTCGGCTCTGTGCCATTGCTCGGAAAGTGCGGTGCGAAGCTCGTGTTCCTGGTTCTTTACCTGCAGCTCAGTGCATGCGGCTTGAGCCTTGGCGGCTTTCGTGCGCGAGCGGTGGGCAAAGAGGGGTATGGACATTGAGAGCTGAACGCCACGATGCGTGGCAAACCCCTCGCGGCTTTGCTTATAGCCCACGCCGAAGGAGGGCAGCGCGGCTGTGCGCGTGGTGCTGATGTTTTGATGGGCCACGTCGGCCTCAGCCTTGCTTTGGCGCACGAGGGGGTGCGTTGCCAGGTGATGGCTGAAGAGCGCTGCAGTGTCGAGTGGCAACGATGCTTCAGGAAAGCGGTTGGCACTGAAGTTGAGTGGCGCACCGCCGTTGAGCGCCTGGAGTTGCGCCTGAAGCTCGGTGTGCTGTTGGCGTGCTTGTTGCAGATCGGCTTTTAGGGCTATTTGCTGCGTGGCCAGGCGCGAGGCGTCGATAGCACTCACGTCGCCTTGCTTCATGGCTTGGTCGTAGAGGCGGGCAAGGTGGGCGAGGGTCGTGTCGCGACGTTGCAGGCAAAGCATGAGTTTTTCGTTGGCTATGAGTTCCAGGCAAAGCATGTGGGCCTGTAGGAGTATGTTGCGGCGCACGAGGGCATGGGTGGCGTCGGCTTGAGCGTTTTGGTGCTTCACCTGTCGGTTCATCGCCACGTAGTGGGTGGGGAAGGCGAAGCCCTGCATGATGGCAAATTCATGGCTTTTCGCGTTGTCGGGCCCCTTCATGGCACTGAAGCTCAGTTCAGGGTTATCGAGGTTGAGCTGCGTGCGTGCTTCCGCTTTTTGTGCGTCGGTAGCATGACGCGCGGCTTGAAGTTCGAGGTTGTTGGCTTCAATGCGCTTCAGGACTTGCAGAACATCATCGTGCTGCGCTTGCAGGGCAGCAACTGGAAGCAGTGCGAGCAGGAGTTTTATAAGATGAGACATGAGTGAGAATGGGTTGGGTTAAAATATTTTTGGGCTAATTGACAGAACCTTCCTTTTATTGTTTGCGTTGGCAGAGCCATTCGTACATGATGGGCACGACAAAGGCATTGAGGATGGTTGAGGAAAGCAAGCCTCCGAGGATAACTTTAGCCATGGGGCTTTGTATTTCATTGCCTGGCAGATCGCCGTTGATTGCTAAGGGTAGGAGGGCAAGGGCAGAGCTCAGCGCCGTCATAAGGATGGGGTTTAGGCGATCGGCCGAGCCCATGAGTACGCGCTGGCGCAAGGGGATGCCTTGTTCGTGCAAGTGGTTGTAATGGCTGATGAGCAAGAGTCCGTTGCGCGTGGCGATGCCAAAGAGCGAAATGAAGCCGATGATGGCAGGGATGCTGAGGTGGCCCGAGTTTGCGGCAAGCACCACGATACCGCCAATGAGCGCAAGGGGCAGGTTGACAAGCACGACGGCGCTTTGCATGACATTGCCAAACTGGAAGTAGAGCAAGAGGAAGATGACGGCTATGCTGATGATTGAGGTGAAGAGCAGCGTGCGGCTTGCGGCTTGCTCGCTTTCAAATTGTCCGCCAAATTCAATGTGGTAACCTTCGGGGAAACGCACGCGCTGGTTGATGCGCTCTTGTATTTGCGTGATGGCCGTTTGCAAATCGACATCGTGCGTGTTGGCTGAAATCACGATTTTGCGCTTCACGTTTTCACGGCTGATGGCATTGGGACCTACCGACGAGATGACCTGTGCGACGTCGGTGAGTGCAATTTTCTGACCATTGTGCGTGTCGATAAAGAGGTTGTTGATGTGGTCCATGGTGTGGCGCTTATCGGCTATTGTGCGCACCACGAGGTTGAAGGTCTTGCCTTGCTCGTAAACCTGCGACACTACAGCACCGGCAAGGTTCATTTCAACGAACAGGGCGAAGGCCTCGGGCGTGATGCCGTGGCGCGCCATGACCTCGCGGTTGGGCACGATTTTGAGTTGCGGACGTTCAATGAGTTGCTCCACGTTAAGGTCAGCCAAGCCAGGCACGTCGGCAATAGCCGTTTTCACCTCGTTGGCTAATTGATACATGCGGTTAAGGTCGTGGCCGAAGAGCTTGATCGCGATGCCGGCACGCGTGCCCGAGAGCATGGCGTCGATGCGATGGCTTATGGGTTGTCCGATTTCTATATTTGCCCCCACGATGGTGTTGAGCTTTTGGCGCACATCGGCAAGCATTTCGCTTCGCGAGCGTTCGCTTAAGACGTAGGGCGCTTCGATTTCGCTGGCATTCACGCCTCGCGAGTGTTCATCAAGTTCAGCACGCCCCGTTTTGCGTGCCACGGTTTGAATTTCAGGCACCGAGAGCAAGAGCATTTCAGCCTGGCGCCCCATGCGGTCGGACTCTTCAAGCGCAATGCCAGGCATTGAGCTGATGTTGATGGTGAGCGACCCCTCGTTAAATGGCGGCAGGAATGAACGGCCCAGGGTGAAGAGCAGCATGATGGCACACGCGCATGCGGCAAACACTGAGGTGATGATTATTCTTCGGTGGTTCAGGCAACCCTTCAAAAGCACGGCGTAGCCCGCCTTGATTTTCGAAGCCAGTTTTGATTCGTGCGAACTGTCGGAAGTAGAGGTTCTCGACTTAAGCAGATAAGAGCAGAGCACGGGGGTGAGCGTCAGCGCCACGAACGTTGAGGTGGCGAGTGCGGTGATAAAGGCTATGCCCAGCGGTGCAAGCATGCGCCCTTCAATGCCCGTGAGGAAGAAGAGCGGGAGGAAACTCACAACAATGATGAGTGTGGAGTTCAGGATCGGGAAGCGCACCTCGCGCGAAGCTTCAAACACCACCTCAATGATGCCACGGCGGCGTTCTTGCGGTAATTTATTATTCAAGCGGATGTGTTTCCACACGTTTTCAACGTCAACGATGGCGTCGTCCACCAGCGAACCGATGGCTATGGCAATACCGCCAAGGCTCATGGTGTTGATGCTCAGTCCTAAATAGTGAAGCACCATGAGCGTCACCACCAGCGAGATGGGCAGGGTGATGAGTGAGATTAACGTGGTGCGCACGTTTGCCAAGAACAAAAACAACACAATGATGACGAAAATAGTGCCCTCAAAGAGCGAGGTCTTGACGTTGTCGATCGAATGGTTGATGAACGTGCTTTGCTTGAAAATATCGGTTGAAATATGCACATCGGCGGGTAGGTTCTTCTTCACATCGTCGATGGCGGCAAGCAGTTTGTCGGTCAGTTCAATGGTGCCCGTGTGGGGCTGTTTCGTTACGGTAAGCAGCACGGCGGGTTTGCCTCGTTCTGACGCCAACCCCAATTTAGGCTCCTGGCTTCCAATGACCACGTCGGCAATGTCTTCAAGGAACACGGGGGCTTGGTTTTGCACCTTAACCACGGTGCGGGCAATGGTTTGAATGTTGGTCGTAGAGAGCATGCCGCGCACGATGTATTCATTGCTATGCTGGTAAATGATGCCGCCGTTGACGTTCTGGTTCATGTTTTGAGTGGCTTGAGCCACGTCGGCAAGGGTCACGCCATAGTGCTTCATGCGTGTTGGGTCGAGGTTGATTTGATACTCCTTGATGTCGCCCCCCAACACCGCCACTTGAGCGACGCCCCCGGTCGAGAGCAATCGTGGGCGCAGGGTCCAGTCGGCAATGGTGCGGAGGTCCATCATTGAAGTGCTATCGGCGGTAAGGCCAACGATGAGCACTTCGCCCAGGATTGAGGATTGAGGTCCCATGGTGGGCTTGCCTATGCCCTTGGGCAGCTGGTCGCTGACGAGCGTGAGTTTCTCGCTCACGATTTGGCGCGCCAGGTAGATGTCGGTGTCCCAATCAAATTCAACCCACACAATCGAAAAGCCATTGGTGCTTGACGAGCGCACACGGCGCACGTTTGTGGCTCCGTTAACGATGGTCTCGATGGGGAAGGTTACGAGTTGTTCCACTTCTTCCGAAGCCATTCCGCCTGCCTCGGTCATCACCACAACGGTGGGTGCGGTGAGGTCGGGAAAGACGTCGACTTCAGTGTTGTAGGCCGTGTATAAACCGCCAATCATGAGTAAAACCGATGCGGCAAGCACCACGAGGCGATTGCGCAAGGCAAGAAGAATGATTTTATTTAACATGAGTCAAGGTTGGAGTGGGGTTAAAAAAGTAGAATGCAGGAAACGGCAATGCTTCAAGCACGGGGAGAGAAAAGTAAAGGGGTTAATGTTCATGGCTATGCCCTGGGATGGCATTGTTCATGCTCGCCAACTTGATGTGGTAGGCGCCATGAGTGACCACCTTTTCGCCCGTTTTTAAGCCTTTGATAATTTCAACCTCTATGCCATTGTTGGCACCAATGAGCACTTCGCGCTTGGTGTAGGTTTCTGAGCAAAGCTGGATGTAAACGAAGTATAGGCCTTGCTCTTCGGTAAGCGCAGAAAGGGGTAGGGTGAGTGCCTGCGTGGTCGATTGGCTTAGGAGTTCCACCTCAACGCATGTGCCAGGAAGAAGTGCTTCCTGGGGCGTGAAGCTGAAAGTGACGGGTATGAAGTTGGTGTTAGGGTCGCATTGCTTGCCGTAGGACACCAATTTGCCATTCATCGCCTCGAGTTCATACACTTTATGATCGTATATCGTGGTGAAGTTAGCACTAGCAATATGCTTGAGCTCGCTAAAATAGCGTTGCGACACGTCGGCATGAAGGTAGTACGCATCGGTTTTTATCACCTTCATCAATGCTTGTCCGCGCTCAACGTACGCCCCATCTTGAACCAAACATTCGCTCACGTAGCCGCTGACAGAGGCTTGCACGGCGGTGCCCTCTTGATTTTGCTTGTGCGCCACGCCTTCGAATGCTATTTTCGCCTTTTCATAGCGTTCTTTAATAGCGTTGTATTCTGACTGTGCGATGAGCTGGTTTTTGATTAATCGCTCAGCACGCTGGAAGTCGCTCAGTGCGGTTTCGTAAGCCACTTTAGCCATCGCCACGGGGTCGCCATCAATCATTTGATTTGAAGATATGTTCAGGCACACGTCGCCAGCCTTTACGGCATAGCCTTGAGTCCAGGCACGCTGAAGACGCACAACGCCACTTACTGGTGCAATCACAACATGCTCTGCATTTTGAGCTAACTCGATTCTACCCGTGGCGGGAATCACTTTTTTGAAGGCCTTTGGTTGCACTGTGGTTGAAGTGATGCCAATCTCCTTAGCTTTTGCTACGGGCAGAAATATAACGTCGGGATTCTCGGCTGCCTCAGCCGCGTGGTCGTGCGCAGCAGGTTTAGCTTGGGTGTGGTTATGGTTGTGGTTATGGTTATTGTTATGGCTATGATTATGTCCATGCGCATCGTGGCCACCATGATTGTGAGCGTGGTGATCGTGAGTTGCGCTTTCGGCATTATGGCAAGCATTGAGCATGATGCAAGCTAACGTGAGGCAAATTGAATATTTAAGCATAGTGTAATGATTTTAATGTATTTTGATGCAAAATTACGGATTATTAAAGGTTTAAACAAGACGGAAATGAACATTGCAACTCGGTTGCAAATGTTGCGCTCCAGGATGTTTTCGTCATTTATTTCTTGCTTTACCTGCGTTTGTTGCACGATGCATGTGTGAAAATTGTGAATAAACGTGCCGTTTTTGCACATTATTGGTGGTTTTTTTATAAAAAATGGGTGTTAAGTGATGTAAATAATTCAAAAAATGTATCATTAAATAAATATTCATTATTTTTGCGCTTGATTTTTAACACAAACACAGAACATATTCATAACTTCTTTCGTTAACATGAGTAAGATATTAGCTAAGGAGCAATTTTCTGAAAAAGTTTTTAAACTTGTTGTTGAAGCTCCTCTGATTGCACGCTCTCGCAAAGCAGGGCATTTTGTTATTATTCGTTTGTATGAAAAGGGCGAACGTATCCCCTTAACCATAGCCGACTCCGACAAAGCTAAGGGTACCATTACACTTGTGGTTCAAGCCGTGGGTAAAACGTCACGTGAATTGTGCCAAATGAACGTTGGCGATGAAATCCTCGACGTGGTAGGTCCTTTAGGCAAGGCAACACATATTGAAAACTTCGGCACCGTCGTGTGTGCTGGTGGTGGGGTAGGTGTAGCCCCTATGCTCCCCATTATCGTGGCATTAAAAGCAGCGGGCAACCGCGTGATTTCCGTACTTGCTGGACGCAATAAGGACCTCATTATCTTAGAGGACGAAGTGCGCAAGCATAGCGATGAAGTGATCATCATGACCGACGATGGCTCTTACGGCAAGCAAGGCGTAGTGACGGTAGGTATTGAAGACGTTATCAAGCGCGAAAAGGTGGATAAGTGCTTCGCTATCGGTCCTGCAATCATGATGAAATTCGTGTGCTTGCTCACCAAGAAATACGAAATTCCTACCGACGTGTCGTTGAATACAATCATGGTTGATGGCACGGGTATGTGTGGTGCATGTCGCATCTCTGTGGGAGGCACCACTAAGTTCGTGTGCGTTGACGGTCCTGAATTTGATGGTCATCAAGTGGATTTCGACGAAATGTTAAAGCGTTTGGGCGCCTTCAAGCGAGAAGAAGCTGAAGCGTTGAATACTGGTAAAAACGAAGCAGCCCCAACTGGTAATCAAGCAGACGACGTATGCCAGGCTGAAAAGGCACAAGCATCAGCCGAATTAAGCGATGACGAAGGACGCAATGCCGCATGGCGTAATGAATTGCGCACCAAGATGAAGCCCAAAGACCGCGGACTCATTGAGCGTTGCAAAATGCCTGAGCTTGATCCCCAATACCGTGCTCGCCAATTGAAAGAAGAAGTAAATCAAGGCCTGTCGCTTGAGCAAGCACAAAGGGAAGCACAACGATGCTTGGATTGTCCTAACCCTGGATGCGTGGAAGGTTGTCCTGTGAGCATCAATATCCCCGGATTTATCAAGCATATTGAAGCAGGCGACGTGGCTGGCGCTGCAAAATTAATCAAGAAAACAAGCGCATTGCCAGCCGTTTGTGGACGTGTATGTCCTCAGGAAAAGCAATGCGAAAGCAAATGTATTCACCATAAGCTGGGCAATCAACCCGTGGCGATTGGCTATTTGGAACGTTTTGCTGCCGATTACGAACGCGAAAATAACTTGGCAACGCCCATTGTGCCTACAGAAAAGTTGGGCATTAAGGTGGCGGTAATTGGTTCAGGACCTGCGGGACTCTCGTTTGCAGGAAGCATGATTGCCAAGGGTTACGACGTGACCGTATTTGAAGCGCTTCATGAAATTGGTGGCGTATTGAAGTATGGTATTCCTGAATTCCGTTTGCCCAACTCTATCGTTGAGTTTGAAATCAACAACTTGTCAAAGAGTGGCGTTAAGTTTGTTAAGGACTGCGTTGTGGGCAAAACCATTTCAATTGCAGAATTGCAAAACGAAGGCTATGCCGGAATCTTCGTGGCATCGGGCGCTGGCTTACCCAACTTCATGGGCATCAAGGGTGAAAATAGCACTGGTATCATGTCAAGCAATGAATACCTCACACGTATTAACTTGATGGATGCTTCAAATAAGAAGGCCGACACGCCCATCCTCTTTGGTAAGCGCGTGGCCGTAGTGGGTGGAGGTAATACCGCTATGGACTCAGTGAGAACAGCACTTCGCTTAGGCGCTGAAAGAGCCATGATTATCTATCGCCGTTCGGAAGACGAAATGCCCGCACGTCTTGAAGAAGTGCACCACGCTAAGGAAGAAGGCGTTGAATTCCTCACCCTCCATAATCCTATTGAATACATTGCCGACGAACAAGGTTGCGTGAAGCAAGTGGTGCTTCAAAAAATGGAACTTGGCGAACCCGATGCTTCAGGACGCAGAAGCCCCGTGGCGATTGAAGGAGGTATTGAAACCATCGACGTTGACCTTGTGGTTGTAGCCATCGGTGTGTCGCCTAATCCTATCGTGCCATCATCGGTTGAAGGTCTTGAAACAGGACGTAAGGGTGTTATTACCGTAGGCGAAGACATGCAATCGTCAATCCCATTCCTTTATGCAGGTGGCGACATTGTGCGTGGCGGTGCAACCGTTATTCTCGCTATGGGCGACGGTAAGAAGGCAGCCGAAAATATGGATCAGAAATTAAGAAACAATTAATAAAAAAAAGAAAGAAGATGGTCATGGCAGGGCAAGTTCTGCGATAACTTTCTTCTTTCTTCTATTATAAAAACAACTTATGCAAGGATTTTATGCCATTATCTTATTGGTGCTGAGCAATGTGTTCATGACTTTTGCTTGGTATGGCCACTTAAAGTTAAACGAAATGGGCATCAGTAAAACGTGGCCACTATGGGGCATTGTTTTATTTTCATGGTCAATTGCGTTTTTCGAATACGTATGTCAAGTACCAGCCAACCGCATGGGATTTATCGACCACGGAGGCCCCTTTTCGCTCATTCAATTGAAGGTGATTCAGGAAGTTGTGTCGCTCATCGTATTCACCATTCTTGTGACAATCTTCTTTAAGGGCGAAAGCTTCCATTGGAACCATATTGCTGCCTTTGGATGTTTGGTGGCTGCGGTTTATTTCGTTTTCATGAAGTAAAAAATCAATGAACGTCATCAATCAAAAGGCCGAAGTCAAAAAACTTCGTACGCGCGTGGTTCAGAAATTTAGAGAAGGCGTTAAAACCTTTGAACTCGTGGCGCCTGGCGATCATATTCTTATCGGTCTTTCAGGCGGAAAGGACTCCCTGACGTTGCTGGATCTTATGGGGCAAATGTGTCGGCGAAGCAATGGCGGATTTGCATTGCATGCCCTGCACGTAAGAATGAAAAACGTGGATTATCAAACCGATACGCAGTATTTGCGCCAAAAATGTGAGCAATGGCATATTAACTTTATTGAGCGAACCATTGCCTTCGATGCCGACAGAGATGAAAAGCGCACGCCATGTTTCCTCTGTTCGTGGAACCGAAGAAAAACGCTTTTTGAAACCGCACAAGAATTAGGGTGCAATAAAATAGCCTTGGGACATCATCAGGATGATATTTTGCACACAGCATTGCTCAACCTAAGCTATGAAGGCAGTTTTGCCACAATGCCGTGCAAAATAGAATTGGATAAAATGCCTCTCACCATCATACGTCCGCTATGCAAAATCAAAGAAGCCGACATCAAGCAATGGGCGCAGAGTGAAGAATACCCCAAATTAATCAAAATATGTCCCTACGACAATGTGTCAAAGCGTAAGTCAATAAGCGAGTTGTTCGAAAAATTGGAAAATGAAAATCCTGAGTTCCGACCCAACCTTTGGCACGCATTGCAGAAAGAGGGTAAGTTGGTGCAATTGAGGCAAGATAATGCCGGGGCATCACAGAGCCCCCAAGAAACTTAAACGCTAAGCCTGAGCGAATTTAAGGCTTAAACCAAAGTTCTTCGCCAGTTAATTTTAAGCCTAACCCCTCAATATTCTCCACAAAGAGCTGACCCGTGCCTAATCCTTGCCATTTCTCCGTACCATCGAGCAAAGCAGCTTTTTGAGCGATGGCATTTAAGCCTACATTGCTTTCAAGGGCTGAAGTAAGCCAATAACCCGCACCCTGAGCCTTGGCAAGTTCAATCCATTCATCAATGCCTGAATAGCCACCATGAAGCGTGGGTTTCAAGATAATATATTGAGGACGAATGCAAGCCATTAATTCCTGCTTAACCTCAAGACGATTAATGCCAATCAGTTCTTCGTCCAAACCAATGGGCAAGGGCGAATTTCGGCATATATCGTGCATTTCTGCCCATTGTCCAGCTTTTATAGGTTGCTCAATGCTATGAACATCGAGTTGATGCAAGCGTTCTAACACCTGAAAAACGTTGCTCATGGTGAACGAACCGTTGGCATCAACTCGAATTTGCAATTGATCTTTGCTGTAAAGGTTTCGGATGTGTTGAATCACGTCGAGTTCTTCTCGCCAATCCATGGCACCAATTTTGAATTTAATGCATTTAAAACCAAGCTGGATTTTCGTTAAGGCCTGTTGCTGCATCTCTTCCAAACTGCTCATCCACACCAAACCATTGATAGGGATGAAACTTAAGCCCTGTGAAAAGCCTGAAGCGAAGAATGAAAGACCATCGTGAGCATGCAAGGAGTGCCAAGCTGTTTCAACACCAAAAAGCACTGAAGGGTAATTGCGTAAGACTTCAAAGTTGATGTTCGTCTCGTTATCTACGCTTTCAAAGCATTGCCTAAGGCATTCCATGATGGTATTTTCGAAATGATCGCCGTAATCGCAAGATAAATCGTAGAGTGGCGCAATTTCACCCACACCGACTTCGTTTTGCCCCCATAACTGCGGACTTTTCAAAAGGTGCAAGCAATCAAGCGAAGTGAGCGGACGATGACTCAGGAAAATATACCAAACTTTCTTTTCGGTATAAGCACCACGCGAGGTGCGTGCTGGCTTCTTGAACCGCAAAGTATATGGAAGTAAAGAATAATATAGCATCGTGGTTTAATATAATCTATTGAAAAACAATTAATTTTGGCGTTTACCGACGTTAACCGACGTGGCATATAAAAAACAAAGTGCCGTACGGGATAAATCCCTTACAGCACCTTACATTTTTTTTGTTTTAGTTGCGGAGACCCGACTCGTAAAATCTCCTTGTGTTGCGGAGGCTCAACTCAAATAGGTCTCTTTTATGTTAAAACAATGTACTTTACATCGTGCTTTGGACAGGCCAATAATGTTATAATGTATTCCTACGGTCTAAATAGTGTCTGACTTCCTCAGTAAAAAAATGAACCAAAAGGTTCTACATATTCATTATTGTTTGCGTTACAAAATTACAACATTTTTCAGTATTAGTAAATGCCTGTAACCTCAGATTTTTAATTTATTCATAAAAAACACGAATCGTGACAATCTGTCTCAATTATTGGGTAAAAACGCATAATTTTGTCCCGATTCGGTTAGGTGCGAACTAACTTCTGACCAACTGTGGATTTGATGGTCGGGCACGCTTGGTTCACTACTTCAACGAACAAAATAACGTGAGTCTGCTTATATCGATACAGACGGCTGGTGTGTACAACGGAAAGAAGGATAAGCGACTAGAGAAGACTGCTGAAACGGAAGAGAGTAAACTTGAGGAACGCACGGACTTCTCGCATGCGTTCGATACGCTCTACATTGGATGCGAGCGTTTCCCGCAAGAGACTGTGGTCTTGTCTGTAACCTCGGGCTTCTAAATAAATTATCTGAAATATTTTGTTTATGTAAACTATTTAGTTAACTTTGCGATGCAATAGAGATTGTAATATGGCTGAACGAAAGATTAAGTTCTATAAGAACTATTTTAATGAGTTCTTTGAAGCGCAAAACGAAAAGGTAAGACGTAAAATAGCTCAAACATTAGTTTGGTTGCAAACTATTGACAGATTACCTGTTTCTATCCTAAAAAGTATTGAAGGAAAGAAAGGTTTGTATGAAATACGTATAGAATTTAGTGGTAACATATACCGAGTATTCTGCTGCTTTGATGATGGACAATTAGTAATCCTTTTTAATGGTTTCCAAAAGAAAACACAAAAAACTCCTATTGGTGAGATAGAGAAAGCAGAGCGTTTAATGAATGAATATTTTAACGAGAAAAATAAGTGAGTTATGGATAAAAGTAAAGAATTAATGAATTGCACCACTCTTGATGAACTTTTGGATGTCGAGTATGGCAAGGTTGGTACTAAGACTCGTGATGAGTTTGACAGAGAAACTGAAGCGTTTTGTCTTGCACAAACGCTTAGAGAAGAACGCCTGCGTGCTGGTTTAACTCAAGAAGCTTTAGCGGAAAAGATTGGTACAAAGAAGACATATATTTCACGTTTGGAAAACGGGAAGTCAGACATTCAACTGAGTACATTATTCAAGATTTTTGAAGGTTTGGGAAGACAAGTAAGTTTAACTATTTTATAAATTAGTTTCACTTTTCTGAACGACGAAAATATTCTTTTTCCGTAATATAACTAATCATCACGAGTATAGACAAAGTTCACCTCTTTGTGTGATAGAAAAATCAAGCGGTCGCCTTTTGGCGGTCGCTTTTTTGTTAGGTGCGAACTTCCGTCCTGGTTAATTTTTATGGAATAAAAAAATGTAGGTTAATCTTCTGACTTAGTAGTCTTTAGATTACCTACATTTGCTTTTTAGTTGCGGAGACCCGACTCGAACGGATGACCTCCAGGTTATGAGCCTGGCGAGCTACCAACTGCTCCACTCCGCGATGTGGAATGTTGAACAACGTGTTGTTGTTTGTTTTCGAGTGCAAAAGTATGAAGAAATTTCTATACTGCCAAATAGTTTGGAGGAAAAAAGTGGTTTTGCTTGAAAAAAACGAATGTAACTGATATTTGTTGGTTGGATTTTATTGAAAGGTAAGGCGTGGTTGATAAAAGTTTGGGGTTTGTTTAGTTTTCTTGCTGTGGGTTGTTGAAGTTAATGTTGTGTGCTCTTTTGTATCAATTCATGTTTGGGATAAGGGCGTTTGTGTGGAAATATTCATCTTATTGTTTGAATATCGCCTAATAACTTAAATCGTATTTTAATGAATCAATAAAAAAACGTAACTTTGCAAAGATATATTATTAAAATAATGCATAACGAATAATACATGATAAAACAGTTTGTTAATGACGATTTAAAATCTACGTGCGAATGTGCCTTCTTTTGTTCAAATGTAGGGATTGATGAAGCCCATGTAATGGTTCACGTCGCTGCAATGGACGAACCCTTTGCTGGCCAGTTGGCGAGAATAAGAATTTCTGTTGATTTATTAATGCAGAAAGAAGAAATGAAGGGTATGCAGATCGTGTCGCAACGTTACTTTTTATCTGATATAGCCAATCAATCTGCTTATTTTGCACATGTCAATCATAGTGTGGATGTGTCTTTGATTCAACAACCTCCTCTTGACGGTTCAAAGGTTGCTGTATGGCTCTATTTGGTAAGGGGTAAGGATAATGCACCTGTGACCGTTGCGGAGGAAGATGATACCAAGGTTGTCGCAACGAATCACTACCGATTGTTGTTTAATTGGGGTATGCAGTGTGAAGAAGGTGATTCAGCCAATCAAACCCACGAACTTCTAAAAAATTACTCTGACCTGTTGACAAGATGGGGCGGAAATTTTGCTGACCATTGCGTGCGTACATGGTTTTATGTGAGAGATATTGACACACAATATTCAGGAATGGTTAAGGCTCGCTTGAATGACTTTGAGCAAATGGGCTTGACTCAGCATACGCATTATATTTCGTCAACGGGTATTCAGGGTATCCCAGCGAAACCTAAGGCTTTGGTGCAATTGGGAACCTTGTCTATTTTGGGTATTGAAGAAAAACAACAGCGCTATTTGTATGCCCCGACGCATTTGAACCCGACTTACGAATATGGTGTTACTTTTGAAAGAGGTACCGTTGTGCGCTTTGGCGATAGAGAGCATGCGTATATCAGTGGTACAGCCAGTATTGATAATGCGGGGCGTGTGGTTGCAGTTGGTGATATCAAAGGACAAACGCTACGCATGATCGAGAACGTGGAAGTGTTGTTGCAGGAAGCTAATATGAATTTTGATGATGTGATGCAGATCGTGGTGTATCTGCGTGATTTGGCTGACTATGACGTTGCAACGAAATTATTGAAGGAGCGTTTTCCTGAACATCCTATGGTCGTGACTTTAGCCCCAGTGTGCCGTCCGCAATGGCTTATAGAAATGGAATGTATTGCGGTGAAAAACACTAAGAACTTAGAATTTAAGCCGTTGTAATCATTTTGTTGTATGAATAAAGGAGCGTTGTTTGTAAAATTCGTGTGGTTGAATTTTATTTGTGGTGCGTTTTTCATCACTTTGATTACGGGGTGTTCTTCCAATAAAGGTTTGCAAGAGATGTCTTCGCCAGAACCCTTTGATATGATTGATATTTCACGACATCAAGGGCATATAAATTGGAAGAAGGTGGCTTCGGATGATCGTATTAAATATGTTTATATTAAAGGAACAGAAGGTGGTACGTATCAGGATCCCAATTATGAGTATAATTTAAAAAACGCTCGTAAGCGTGGGTTAAAAGTCGGTACATATCATTTTTTCAGAACCTCAAGCAGTGTGTGGTTGCAATTTCTAAATATCATGACCCATACGCCACGTAAAAAGCAAGATCTGGTGCCGGTGATTGATGTTGAGGAATGTAAAAATTGGAATAGAGAGCAATTGCGCGATAGCTTGTCGCTGCTTGCACGGTTGATAGAACGCGAATATGGCAAGAAGCCCATCATCTATTCAGGGCAAAATTTTTACAATCTTTATCTCTCGCAAAAGTTCGAATATTATCCTCTGTGGATCGCTCGATATGGCGCTGCACCACCTAATATAAATGTTGCGCCCGTTATTTGGCAATTCACGCAAAGGGGTAGGGTGAAGGGCATATCAACCTATGTTGATTTAAATCGGGTTTTTCCTGAAACTTCGGATTTTATAGAGCTTTGAGCGCTATGAAATCAATAATCAGCCAAGCTTTTTAATCGTTGTTTGTGCGTCATGAAACGTGATGCACCTTGCCGCATTCTATTCGGCAAAATGTTTGGTTTTTGATTGCTTCTTACCCATTTTTAGGTTGTTTTCAATTAATTTTTGATTTAATTTGAAAATAATTTGGAATTTATTTGGAGCATATGTAAAAAGTTCCTAACTTTGCACTCGGTTTTGAAAGACATACTAGAAGGTCTTACAAAAACGGGGCGTAGCGCAGTCCGGTTAGCGCACCTGCTTTGGGAGCAGGGGGTCGTCAGTTCGAATCTGGTCGCCCCGACAAAGAGAAGTTACTTCGGTGGCTTCTCTTTTTGTTTATATACCAATTACCAGCTATTTTTGATTGAAGAGTTATTTTGATCTATACGCCAATTTTGGGATGGGGGCGATCGTTTTGGGGCAGAGATTTATCGCCCATGCCACACATATAAAATAAAGAGTAAAGATTTGTGGTCTTTACTCTTTGTTCTTTTAATTGAAATATTTGTTTGCAAAGGCTTTAATAGCTTCGTTTAATTTACGCGTGTGTAGTGTGTCGTTAGCTAATAAGTGGTTTGAATTTGGATACAAGATAAATTCATGTTCGATGTTATGCGCTGTTAATGCCTTAAGCAGTGTGTCGTAATGTTCTTTAGCTATTAAATGGTCGTTCGCACCATAGGCTAAAATACATGGCGTTGTGCCTTTGTTGATGTATTTTACAGGTGAGGCGCTGAACAGCAATGAATCGATAAATTCGGTCGTGCATTGTTCGGATGTTGACATGACGTGAGCCGCGGCATAGAAGGCTAATGCTTCTAATTTTTCTTTTTCAGGGTGAATGCGCCCCGCTTTCGTGTCGGCATTAATAGAGTCTAAAGTCGTTTGTGGAATTTTAAAAATGTAGCGCAGATCGGTCGGTCCCACCATATTGATGCAGAAGCGAATGGGCAATGTATGCTTGCTTTGGTCTTTGTTGGCGTATAAAAGTGCCAAATGTGCTCCAGCGGAGTATCCGGCTATTGCCATTTGCGTGATGTTGTGGCCATTTTCATTCAATTGTTCGTTGATACGATGAATGCATTGGCTTATTTCTTTAAGCATTACAGGCATACAAACAGAAGGATCTTTTGGAGAGAGCAGGGAATAGTTCATCGTGGCTGTGGCATAACCTTGCTTAGCAAAGCGTCGGCAAAACCATTCGCCCTCTTCTTTGTTGCCGCTAACCCAACTTCCGCCGTGAATGTAAAGCATAAGAGCTTTGGGCGCCGTGGTGGGGATGTACAGGTCGTAGGTGTTTTGTACTTTATGGCCGTAGCTTTGGTCCTTCAATACCGTGCCGTGGTGATCATCCCAATCTTCGTTTCTCCCTGCATTGTCAATTAATTGATTGCCATAAATTTGTATGATAATGAGCGAGATTGTTGCTAAAAGCAATATGATGCTTAAACCGATGAGTGCCCAATGAAAATATTTTTTCATAGTGTATGGAAATGAAATATATGTGCCAAGTCATGCAGATAAAGAACTTGGGGCCTATCTTGTTGACAACGTTTTTTAAACGTGATGCGCCTTGTTCTTTACACGTCGCTTAGGTTTATAATTTGACAGCAAACTTTTTAAGACGAGCGTCAATCATATCTTCTGGAATAACTGCTTTTACAGCATCAACAATGGTGTTGACTAAGCCTTGTCGCACATAATCGGTTCGTAGAATCAGTGATATTTCGCGCACAGGTGTTGGTTCGGATAGTGGTCGGAGGTGTGTTTGTTGTTGCTGTGATAGTAAGGGAATGTGTAATTCTGGAATGATGGTGTATCCGCCGTTTGCGTCAACAATACCTATGAGCGTGTTGATGCTGCCAGCTTCATAGATTTGTGCATATTCCGATTTTGATTCACAAAAGTTGAAGATTTGGTTTCTCATGCAATGGCCTTCTTTCAGCACCCAAAGATGCTCGGTAGGCATAAGGCTTGATTGTATTTCAGATTGGGCATGGATTTCTTCCTTTGGCGAAACGTAGGCGATAAATTTTTCGTAATAAAGCGGTATTTCAAGTATATCGTCGTTGTTTAGTGGCGTAGCAAGAATAGCCATGTCGAGTTCGCCCTTACGTATTTGATCAACAATAATGTGTGTTTGCTGTTCACTCACGTGCAGGTCGATTTGCTCTTTGTATTGTTGTAGCTCGTTGAATAGTGGCGGGATAATATATGGCGCAACGGTGGGGATCACTCCGAGTCTGATTTTTCCGCTTTTTTGTTCGCGCTCATTAAGTGATAATTCTTTAATCTGCGCTAATTTAAGTAACACGGCTTTGGCTTGTTCAATAATTTTTTCGCCTACGGCAGTAGGGCGGATGGGGTGTGCCGAACGATCAAAGATTGCGGTGTCAAGTTCTTCTTCAAGTCGAGTTACCAATGTGCTCAACGTTGGCTGACTCACGCCGCATGCTTTTGCTGCATTCACAAAATGCCTGTGCGTGTCGAGCGCTACGATGTATTCTAATTGTTGTAGGTTCATAGTTTTGATTGTTTTTGATTTTTATGATATCACTCACAAAATTAAGTCAAAAAAATTAATTTCAAAGGGTGCGTTTTAAAATAAATCGGTAAATTCGCATTTCTAAGTTTTGGACCTTATTATCCGTTGTCTTTAATCTTAAAAAACAGAATAGAATTATGAAGTTATATTGTACAGTAATTGCAACCGTGTTGCTTTGTGTGTGCTGCACGAGTCAAGAAGAAAAAATGCGTCAAGAGGCTAATCAGCAGGGTTTTTCACTTATCGAACAAGCTCGCGCGGCCTATCATCATGAAAAGTATGATGAAGCGATTGAACTTATCGACTCAATACGCCATGCTTACCCCACAGCCATGAATGCTCGCGAGGAAGGCATTCTCTTGAAAGATTCAATTGAAATAGCTAAAGCCGAGGTAGAACTCCAAACATTAATGCAGCAAGGCATAACAACCGGCGAGGATGTTGAAGAGGCACAACGCAAAATTAAATATTTCGTGCGTAAACTTAGCCATGATATAGAACAACGTCGCACACATTAATGATGTAGTCATGCCGAAAGAAATAGATATATTAAAAGATTTAAATGATGCCCAACGCCAAGCGGTTACCTATAACGACGGACC
Organism: Bacteroidaceae bacterium; assembly: GCA_017628775.1. The sequence continues at coordinate 18,203 of JAGBYN010000014.1, forward strand.
GCAGTTGGTCATTGCTGGAGCTGGCTCAGGTAAAACAAGAGTGCTTACCTATAAGATTGCGTATCTGCTTCAGCAAGGTGTGGGTCCGCACTCTATTTTGGCTTTGACATTTACCAATAAAGCAGCACGCGAGATGAACGAGCGTATTGCTATATGGGTAGGCTCTGAAACCACACGCTACTTGTGGAGTGGCACGTTTCATAGTATTTTTTCGCGTATATTAAGAAAAGAAGCTGAATGGATAAACTATCGATCGGATTTTTCTATTTATGATAGCTCCGACAGCCGTTCATTGCTAAAAAGCATCATTAAAGAGCTCCTTTTAGATGAAAAGGTGTATAAACCACAACTCGTGGCGGGAAAAATATCAAAGGCTAAAAACAGGCTGATCTTACCACAACAGTATGCTAATGACTCAGAACTTCGCCGACGCGACGAGAGAGATGGCATGCCGAGTGTGGCACAAATTTACGGTATATACCAGCAGCGTTGCCATTTGGCCAATGCTATGGACTTTGATGATTTATTGCTGAATTTTTATCTTCTTTTGCAAAACAATAAAGATTTATGTGCGTCTTATCGCAATAAATTTCAGCATATTTTGGTTGATGAGTATCAGGACACGAATTATGCGCAGTACATGATCCTCTCGCTACTGACAACTGAAGATTCAAAAATTTGTGTCGTGGGCGACGATGCACAAAGTATTTATGGCTTTAGAGGTGCAAGTATCGACAATATCTTGAATTTCCAAACGCATTATCCCAAAGCGTTGCTCACAAAACTTGAGTGCAATTATCGCAGTACGAAGACCATTGTCGATGCCGCTCATTCGGTGATCAAGCATAATCAAAGGCAAATACCTAAAAACGTTTACAGCAATCAGGCGGATGGCCAAGCCTTGCGATTAATTGCAACATACAGCGATAAGGACGAGGCCTATGCTGTTGCTACAGAAATCAAAAAACTCATCTCTGCTCGAGAGGCTGATTACAACAATATAGCCTTGCTTTACCGTACTAATGCACAGAGCCGAGCATTCGAAGAGGCTTTTCGTCAATATCGCATACCCCATAAGATATATGGCGGGCTTTCGTTCTTCCAACGTAAGGAGGTGAAAGATGCTGTGGCATACTTCCGCCTTTTGGCAAATCCACACGACGAGGAATCCTTTAAGCGTATTATCAATTACCCCGCGCGTGGCATCGGACAAACAACGTTGGGCAAAATTTACGATGCAGCTCTTAAGCACAACATTTCGTTGTGGCAGACATCTGAAAATCTTCAACTTTATTGTCCGGAATTAACCGCTGCGCCCCGAAGAAAGGTGGAATCATTTGTGCAACTCATTAAGACGCTTGCCGATAAAATGGAAACCACCTCAGCCTTTGTTCTTGCTACAGAAGTGATTAGGCTTACAGGTATCGAGGCTGATTTAAAACAAGATAAAGATCCCGAGGCTCTATCTAAACTGCAAAATATTGAAGAGCTTTTAAATTCAATTCAGGCCTTTGAACAGGAAGTGCACGAGGAGCAAGGGATAAGTCGTGCTCCATTGACCGATTTCTTACATCAAATATCTTTACTTTCAGATATGGATGTTGCAGATGCCGACGATCCGAATCGTGTGACTTTGATGACGGTTCATGCTTCAAAGGGATTGGAGTTTGACGTTGTGTTCATTACCGGACTTGAAGATGAGTTGTTCCCATCGCTCAATGCTGATCTTGAAGAGGAACGTAGATTGTTTTACGTAGCCATAACGCGAGCTAAGCAAAGATGCTTTATGACTTACGCCAAAAGTCGTATGAAATGGGGTGTTACAGAGTATGTGCAACCCAGTCGTTTCATTACGCGCGAGATTGATCGTAAGTTCTTTGCTGACACGCCTTCCGCAACTCAATCCTCGCCTTCCGCATCACGACCAACGCCATATAATAGTGCTGTTAATCGACCAACAACACCAACAACAAGTTTTTCTAATTTTGGCAATCCATCCGGGCATCGCAAACTTACTCGTATTCCGTCGGCAACGGCATCGCAATCCAGTGGTGGTGCAACAAAGGAAACAAGTATGCATCCAAACCTGAAAGAGGGGTGCACCATTGAGCACGATCGCTTTGGAATTGGGATAGTGACCAAAATAGAGGGAACAGGCGAGAATACACGTGCCGTAGTTGAGTTCCAAAATGCCGGTACCAAAACGCTACTCCTTAAATTTGCCAAGATAAAGCTGGTGTGAAGAAGGAGGGGGCAAGATAGCACCTGAGCTTAAATCAAACGTGGCTTTGAGCGCTTATATGAAAGCACAATTAACGACCACTGACGCTTATTCGGTTGACGAAAGAGTCTCTCTCTCTCGGATAAAACACCGATTTTCTGCCCCCAAAAAATCAATCCAACCACTTAAATGAACGACTTATGCAACATATTTTAGTGATTATCAGCGTGCTTGTAGCTGTAGTTTATTTTGTTAAGAAAATGAAGTGCAACTCAGGAAATGCGTGTTCAAATTGTTCGAAAACGTGTTCAAAGAAACATCGATAACGTAAAAAAAATAAAACAGAGTACTTTTCCAACCGCAAAGCGTTGAATAGTACTCTGTTTCTTTTTATATTGCTGTTCGGTAAAGTTTTTGAGAAGTAACGGCCTAAAGCAATGGTTGCTGGGCGAAGGGTAAGCAAGGGTGGTGGAGTAAGCCATTAGCTCTGGGTGTTGTTGCTGTCGGGAATTGCGCCATGATAGGGGAGGGTAATGATAAGAGCTTGAAATTCAAAGCTTTTGCTATTTTAGGTCGGAACTTTAAATGTCCTTACACCCAGGGCGTTGCCCTGGCCTGGTTGCTTATTGGCCTTTCAGGCCCTTAGTTCTCAGAAACCTTTTCGATGATGTGTTTACTAAACACCTCGTCTTGTTGGGACTGAAATTGAGCACTATGGAGAAAAAAGTTTGTGACGTGTCACATGTCACAAACCGAGAATGGGGAACGATGATTCGTCTCTCGTCTGCGTTGTTCTATTTCGTTTCGGGGTAATTTGCGATGATGTACTTTGTAAGTACCTCGTCGTGTTGGGGCTGAAACCGAGCACTATGGAGAAATAAGTCTGTGACGTGTCACATGTCACAACCCGAGAATTGAGGGCGTTGATTCGTCTCTCTTCTGCGTTGTTCTTACCTTTTTTCGCTCCGCCATTTCCATGCTGAGTCATTGCAAGCAGAAAGGGTTAGGGCATGCCCATGGATTAAAACACACATCAAAACAAAAGGAAACAGGGCACGTTTTCAAGCGCTGGGCGTTGAATGGTACTCTGTTTCCTTATTTATGTTTTCAAAAAATGTTATACAATATTAATACCTTGCTGTTTGCACAATTCTACGCCTAATTCCTTGAGCTTGAATTTTTGAATTTTTCCACTTCCTGTCATAGGGAATTCTTTGAGGAAGAAGATATAGCGTGGCGTTTTGTAGCGTGCAATTTTTCCGTTGCAGTAATCGCGAACATCAACATCAGTGATTTGTATATCTTCGTGGGTGATGATGAAGGCGGCTACTTCTTCGCCATAACGGGGCGAGGGTATGCCTACGACCTGAACGTCCTTGATGCCTTGCATTTTGTAAAGGAATTCTTCAATTTCGCGGGGATAGATATTTTCACCGCCTCGGATGATCATATCTTTGATGCGTCCTGTGATGCGGAAGTTTCCATCGGCATCTTTTACGCCGAGGTCGCCTGAATGTAAGAATCCATTGGCGTCGATCACTTCGGCTGTTGCTTCGGGGTTGTTGTAGTAGCCATGCATGGTGTTATAGCCGCGGTTGCACATCTCGCCTTGTACGCCAACAGGGCATTCTTCGCCTGTTTCGGGATCAAGTACTTTTACTTCGGTAAATTCAAATTCACGACCTACTGTTGTGCAACGCACCTCGAACGGATCGTCGATGCGCGTTTGCGTCATTCCTGGCGATGCTTCTGTTAGTCCATAAACGCTGGTGACTTTCATAAACATCTTTTCTTCTACCTGACGCATGAGTTCAATGGGGCACAACGAACCCGCCATGATACCCGTTCGAAGACTTGACATGTCGAACATTGAGAACATGGGGTGGTTCATTTCTGCAATGAACATCGTGGGAACGCCATAAAGGGCTGTGCATCGCTCTTTGTGAACAGAAGCCAGTACGACAAGGGGGTCGAAGCGTTCAACCATGACTTGCGTGCAACCATGCGTGAGGCAATTCATGGTGGCGAGTACGACACCAAAACAGTGGAAGAGGGGCACGCATACGCAGAGCTTGTCGGCTTGCGTGAAGCGCATGTGTTCGCCCGTGAGGTAGCCGTTATTGCTGATGCTGTGGTGGGTGAGCATAACGCCCTTGGGGAAGCCCGTGGTGCCCGAAGTGTATTGCATGTTTACAACGTCGTGGCAACCGACTTGTTGCTTCGCCACGATGAGCTTCTCGTCGTCGATGTTGCTGCCTAAGAGAAGTATTTCGGCCGTGTTGTACATGCCGCGGTATTTCTCTTGTCCGATGTAAATGACGTTTTTCATCTTGGGCAGTGTTTTGCTCTTCAGGTATCCGCGTTGGCATGTGCGGAGTTCAGGAAGGATATCGTAAACGATGTTTACAAAGTCGTCGCTCCCTTTGTCGCCATTAACAATGCAGAGGGTGTGCATGTTTGAGTTTTGGCAGACGTATTCCAATTCTGAACGCTTGTAGTTGGTGTTTACCGTTACGGCAACGGCACCGATTTTAGCGCATGCATAGAGGAATGTGAGCCAGTCGGGCACGTTGCCTGCCCAAATGCCGACGTGTGTGCCTTTGCTGACGCCAATCGACAGAAGTCCTTTGGCCATGTTATCGACACGCTCATTGAATTGGCTCCATGTGAAGCGCAGATTGCGGTCGGAATATACAATATATTCTTTGTCAGGAGTTGTTGATGCCCAATGTTCCAACCACTCCCCCAAGGTTCGATTAAAAAGTTCCATAAATCGTATAGAGGGATAAAGGGTGGGGTTCTATTAAATTGGGGTGTAAACAACTGCAAGGATTTTGGCTGATGTGCCTTCATAGCCGTGTACGTGGTGGGGCACGATACAGTCGTAGTGAATGGTGTCGCCAGCCGTGATGACGTATTTGTGCTTGCCGTGTGCCACTTCAATCGTGCCTTCCATGACGTAGATGAATTCTTCGCCTTCGTGCGATGAAAGGGTGTAGTTCAGGTCCTGAACGGGATCAATATCGATGATAAATGGTTCCATGTGGCGGTCGGCCTTAGAGCGCGATAGTGCACGATAATGCATGTGTGTGCGTGCATCCATCGCGTTGTTTGAGAAGCTGATCGTGTTTGCCGCATCTTGCTTTCTGCACACGACAGCGCCTTGTTCGTCCTGGTCGTCAAGGAACGTGCCAATGCGTACGCCTAACGCACGTGCTATTTTAATGAGTGGCGCAAGCGATGGGATGTCGATGTTGTTTTCAATGCGTTGAATTTGTTCTTCCGCCAAGCCTGTACGTTCAGAGAGCTCTTGAATGGTTATTTCTCTGATGTTGCGGAGTGCTTGTATCTTTTCGCCTACTTTTTGTGTGTTGTCTGTCATAAGTATAAGTTTTGTTTTGTGTGTTGTTAAAGCGTTTCAATATGATTGATCCAGGTGCTTGAATCAGCATCCGATGGCATGTGCCATGCTGCGCGTGGACTTAATGAGCACTCTGTGGCTTGTGGACCATCGGGCATGCATGATCGCTTGAATTGCTGGTTAAAGAATCGGCGACAGAAGGTTTGTAGCCATTTCTTAATGGTTGATTGATCATAGACCGTGGTTTCATCACTGGGCGTGCTGAAGGCCAGGCAAGCGAGTTTGAAAATTTTAGCGGGTGCGTATCCGTTGGTTAATGTGTGGTAAAGGAAGAAATCGTGCAATTCATAGGGCCCAACGAGATCTTCGGTTTTTTGTTTGATATTGCCTTGCTCGTCGGCGGGCATGAGTTCTGGAGAAACGGGTGTGTCAACGATGTCAAGTAAAATTGACTTGATTTGCTGATTCGCCGTGTTTTGTGCCACCCACGTAACGAGGAAGCGCATCATCGTTTTGGGTATTGATGCATTTACGGCATACATCGACATGTGGTCGCCATTGTACGTAGCCCATCCAAGTGCGAGTTCCGAGAGGTCGCCTGTTCCAATCACCATGCCATTCATTTGATTGGCTATATCCATGAGGATTTGTGTGCGCTCGCGGGCTTGACTGTTCTCGTAGGTCACGTCGTGCTTGTTGATGTCATGATCAATGTCTTTGAAATGTTGCGTGACGGCATCGGTAATGCGTATTTCGCGTGTGGTGATACCGAGGAGCTGCATCAATTGTAGCGCGTTTGTGTAGGTGCGTCCTGTCGTGCCAAATCCAGGCATGGTAATGCCAATAATCTGTTTGCGATCCTTACCGAGAAGGTCAAAGCTCTGAACCGTGGCCAGAAGTGCTAAGGTTGAGTCTAACCCGCCGCTGATTCCAATCACTGCTGTTTGTGCATGCGTGTGGGTGATGCGTTTTGCAAGGCCATGGGCTTGGATGGAGAGGATATTTTCAAAATAGTCGTTGCGCAACGCTTTTTCAGGAATGAATGGAAGTGTTGAAAGCGGGCGCTTGAGTGCCGTGGGCTGGGGCGCGTCGGCTAATCCCTGAAGCTCGATGTGGCGTAGGTTCGACTTCGCTACGTTTTGAGCGAAGCAGGGTGATTTTAAGCGC